>DALYHZ010000018.1:0-18394 GCA_031970635.1 Methylococcaceae bacterium
GCTTAGTGTGTCATTTTTAGTGCCAACATTGCGCCGTGAATTCGGTGGTTGTGCGGGAAATATTGCTTACAATTTAAAATTACTCAACGCAGAGCCGTTGATTATGGCAACCGTTGGACATGATTTTGAACCTTACGCGCAATGGCTCAATCAATATAAAATTAGCAGTCAATTCATTCGCACAGTTGATAACCAATACACCGGTCAAGCCTATATCACAACCGATGAAGACGACAACCAGATTACGGCATTTCATCCAGGCGCGATGAATTTCTCGCACCTTAATTCCGTTCCTGCTGATGCGAATATCCGTATTGGTATCGTGTCACCTGATGGCAAAGAAGGCATGCAATTGCACGCCAAACAATTCTCTGAACTCAAAATTCCTTTTATTTTCGATCCGGGTCAAGGAATGCCGATGTTTAATGGCGCAGAATTATTGACGCTCGTTGAACAAGCAACATGGTTGACCTTAAACGACTATGAATCTGAATTGATGCAAGAACGCACTGGTTTATCTTTAGCGCAACTGGCTGAAAAAGTTGACGCATTGATTGTTACGCAAGGCGGCGAAGGTTCAACGATTTACACCAAAGGCAACGAAATCAAAATCCCTGCCGCACCTGTGGAAAATCTTGCAGACCCGACTGGTTGCGGCGATGCGTATCGCGCAGGTTTGCTCTATGGATTACTGAATAATTTGGATTGGGAAATCACAGGACGTATTGCTTCATTGATGGGCGCAATCAAAATTGAACAGCACGGCACACAAAACCACACGTTTAATTTAGATTCATTCAAACAACGTTATCAAGAAAGTTTCGGCACAACGTTTTAAACCCATGCTCAAAAATACTCAAAATTTACTCGATATCATGGCACAACTGCGTCATCCCGAAAACGGTTGTCCGTGGGATGTCAAGCAAGATTTTGCCAGTTTAATTCCTTACGTTATCGAGGAAGCCTACGAAGTCGTTGATGCCATTGAACGCAACGACTTAGAGGATTTACGCAGTGAATTAGGCGATTTATTGTTGCAGGTTGTGTTTCATTCACAAATTGCAAATGAGCAAGGTTTGTTTAGTTTTGACCAAGTGGCAGAATCGATTTCAAACAAATTGATTCGTCGTCATCCACATGTTTTTGCTGACGCGCTTTTTTCAAATGATGCCGAACGTCATGCGGCATGGGAACAATCCAAAGCGCAGGAACGCAAAGAAAAAAGCAAAACATCGGAATTGGACAGCGTTTTATCAGGCGTTGCGCGTTCTCTGCCAGCGTTAATTGAATGTGAAAAGATTCAAGATAGAGCCGCTCAACATGGTTTTGATTGGAAAACCGTACCGCCGGTTTTTGAAAAAGTTGAAGAAGAATTAGCCGAAGTCAAAGAGGCGTGGGAATCTGGCGACCAAGCGCATATTCAAGAAGAAATTGGCGATTTATTGCTGGTTGTGGTGAATTTAGCGCGGCATTTAAACGTGAATCCTGAAATGGCTTTAAAACAAAGTACGCAGAAATTTTCTAAACGTTTTCATTACATAGAAAAACAAGTCGCTGCTGCGGGTCGAGTTTTAAAAGAATGTAAATTAGATGAATTAGACGCGCTTTGGAACGAAGCTAAACGCGCTTAATTTTTGAAATATACGTCGTAACGCAATAATTTTCCCGAAAAACTCTCGCTCGGTTTGCCGCCTAAGGGTTCTGCATAATCAGGACTTTTCACCACAACGCGCTTGCCTGTTGCGGCAAGCGCGGCTTCAAATAATTCGGTTTTATCCAAATCTTCACCGACTAATTCTTGCAAAATCGTCATTGATTTTTTGCTCAACGCGGATTTTTTACGCTTCGGCGGAAACATCGGGTCAAGGTAAATGCAATCTGGTGGTGTTTCTAAATTTTTTAGCAATTCAATTGCGTTACCAGTCATTAAAATCGGCGGCGTGATTTCTAATTTTTGTACCCACGATTCTCGCGCTAAACGCGCAAACGCATCGGCTAATAATTCTGCCATCATCGGTGAACGTTCAATGCAACTTACTTCGTAACCCATCCGAAACAAACACAAGCTGTCTTGCGCCCAGCCTGTCGTCGCATCAATAACCGTTTTAGTTTTACGTCCAATCGCCTGCGCGAACGCCTCTTCTTTTGGCGCAGGATACGAACGTTGCTCACCATGTCGCGGCAAAATATCCACACTCAAACCGCCTTTTTTAAGCAATTCTTTATCAAGCAATTTCAATTCGCCGTCGCGCCATGTTAAAAAAAATGCTTCGGGATTTGAATCGGTTGCGTGGCGAAGTGGAACATTTAAACGCTCGGCAAGTGCTTGGAAAGACGGAAGATAGCCTTGCCCTTCAAAAAGTACCGCCAGTTTATTTTGATACGCCGACACGTTTATTCAGTCGAAATCGACTGTTGTTCGTTTTTGAGAGCGGCATCGAGTGTGTGCCACGCCAATGTCGCACATTTCACGCGAGCTGGAAATTCACGCACGCCAGCTAAAACGGCAAGTTTGCCAACGGCTTCGAGTTGCAGTTCTTCGCTTTTACCCGTAGTGATTTTGTGGAAGGTGTGAAATAGCTCTTCGGCTTCAGCTTGTGTTTTGCCTTTGATAATTTCAGTCATCAGTGAAACCGAAGCCGTTGAAATCGCACAACCGCTACCTTGAAAACTTGCGTCGGTGATGGTTTCGCCGTCGAGTTTTAAAAATAACGTTAAACGGTCGCCGCAAAGCGGATTGAAACCTTCAACCATGCGGTCGTAATTTTCCATAACGTGAAAATTGCGCGGATTGCGGTTGTGGTCAAAAATGACTTCTTGATAGAGGTCGCGTAGGTCTTCAAACATAATTTTTTTTGTTAGTTAAGTGGGGAAATTGTTAAGTGTAAATGCTAAACAGATAATCGTGCATCAAAATCATCGTTTAAGCTATTTGAATAATTTGATAGAGAGGTTTTGTCGTTAAAAATTTGTGAGGATAAAATTAAAAATGGATGAACGTCACGCATTTCTTATCCAACTTGCGGGTTGCAATCTATCCAAATGATGGCTTGACGTTCTGAAATCCAATCCTTAGCGTTTTTCACCATTGCTCTGCGCCTAATCGTTGTGTTGCATTCATTGCTTCACCACCATGACATTTTGGGTCGAATAAAGCTAAAAGTTCTCTAACGTTAACGGTTTTTCAGCAACAGGTGTGATGATAATTTACTCATTCACGCCCCCCCTATTTTAACGCGTTGATGCACTTTCAAATGCGCTTCACGCGCAATCGGCAATGGCAATGGCAATGGCAATGGCAATGGCAATGGCAATGGCAATCGAATTCAATGTTTAGATGCAAGTATAAACATTGCAAAGCCATTAAACAAGACCACAAAATTTACCTTCATTTCGTAAATGTAAAGTTAGACTCGGCAAGATAAGTGCTGTTATGATTCCGTTCATGGTCAGATTATGGTTGTTATGCAGTGATTGGAGCTTTGCATTTTACCTTCATCATAATCACGATGACATTGAACGATATTTTTACCATACGATTTATTAAATAGAATTATAAATAATGCCTAATTTTGTTAAAAAGAAATTGCAAGTTTTTGTATCATCAACTTATACGGATTTAATTCAAGAACGCCAAGCGGCGGTTGAAGCCATATTAACAGCAGGACATATTCCAGCAGGTATGGAATTATTCACTTCAGGCGATGAAACACAGTTAGAAGTCATCAATCAATGGATAGATGAATCCGATATTTATTTGCTCATTCTTGGTGGACGTTATGGCAGTATTGAACCAAAAACAGGGAAAAGCTATACCCATCTTGAATATGAATACGCACTTAATCAAAACAAGCCTTCATTTGCTTGTGTAATCACCGAATCGGCAATAGATAAGCGCGTAAAAGAAAAAGGTCTGGTTGTTGCGGAGACAGAAAATACCAATAAATTAAAAGATTTTCGGAGTTTCATTTTCACAAAAGTACACAAGCCTTGGGATGATTTTAAAGATATTAAAATTACAGTAAGTGAATCCCTTGCAAGGCGTGATGATTTACAGGGCTGGGTTCGTCCGAAGACAGAAGAAAATATACCCGCACATATTGTCGAAGAAATTGCCCGTTTGAGTAAAGAAAATGCTGAATTGCGTAGCCAGCTTGAGAAAAATAGTGAGGTTAGCTTTCATGGGTTAAGTTTTAATGAGCTTAAAGAAAAACTTGAACGCGAAGATTTACTACAGTTTGTTGAAACGCATCAATCGTTATTTGCAGTTGGAAAACAATCTTATATGTTTGATGGTGGTAATGCGTCAGAAATCACAGAGAGAAAATTAGAGCAACTTTGTGCATTGGGGCTTGTATCAACTGAATTTACTAACAAATCACGAATTTTCAAATTATCAGATTCTGGACGAACTTTTCTTAATAAGCTGGAATTATGGAAATCTCAACAAAACTCAGATTCTTAATAAATATAGCTTATTCGCATGCTACTCCGAATTGTCGTAAATTTTGACTACGCCTTCTGTTCAATCATCGCGGCAAGGATGCCTAAAATTTTTGCGGTGTTATCAATGTGATATTCCTTCATATCAATGAACACATCATGTCCTACAAGTTTTAAAAATTTCCACGCATTACCTGTCGTCACGATGCCGTAAATCGTTTTAATTTCTTGTTTTTCTTCGGCATTAAATTGCTGTGAGGCAATCATTTCAGCGATACATTGTCCTAAACCACTGATGATATTTTCATTTTTAGCCTCGACGACGGCAATAATTGGCGCGGTAATAAAAAGTTGTTCGGGGGAATTGGAAATAATGAAATCACAAAAACCGTTTAAATTTTTTGACACATCAACATCAAATTTCACACCTGAAAATAAACTGATTTTGTGTGCGTATTTTTTTCTTAGCTCGATAAAAAGATTGACGATAATTAACTCAGAACGTGCTTTTTCTGTGCTGATTGATAACGCTAACGGCACATTTTCATTGAGTGTTTCGATTAAAAACGCGCTGGGTTCAACATTTTCGCAAGTTTCAAATAAATTCTCGTTTTCTAATAACGTGAGCTGAAATTCTTGCACCACTTTTTTTAAGGTGAAATCACTGTAAGCCACTTTTTGAATCTCCGATTATCTTGGAAACGAACCATTATTTATATCAATCACACTTCCGTTAATGTATTCAGGTGATTCGGTTGCTAACCAGACAATCGTTTTTGCGACTTCTTGCGGATAGGCAAATCGTTTGGTGATAACTGTTTTCAAAAATGCTTCTTTTCTTGCTGGCGAATTCACTTTTTGCATATCGGTATCTACAGGGCTTGCGGCTATAGCATTGATAATAATTTTACCTTCAAAAATTTTTGAAAAACTCTTAGTCGCATTGATTAGTCCAGCTTTGCTAATGCCGTACCAAATATCTGGATGTCCAATTTGTCCAGCAATGGAAGCATTATTTACGATACGACCACCGCTTAATAGCATCGTTTTAGAAATTTCCTCAATCAATTTTATGGGGGCTTTAAGATTAAGGTTGAGCATGGAATCTATTTTATCGTGCGTGTAGTCATGATAAGGAATCGAATACATCACGCCTGCATTGTTGATTAAAATATCAATCGGAGGAAGAGAATCAATAAGGGCTGGTATTCCCTCCAGTTGTGTCAAATCGAATGCGACCTGTTTGATAGCATCGTTTCTTTCGAAATGAGAAAAATCTCTCGCTATTACGATAATCTCATATCCAAGAGCCAAAAAAGCCTTAGTAACTTCCAGCCCTATTCCTTTGTTGCCACCTGTTATCAAAACCGTTTTTTTCATCTTTACCCAAACATCTCAATTAAATTCCGAATCCCCGACATCAACACATCAATTTCAGCCTTAGTGTTATACATCGCAAACGAAGCTCGCGCCGTTGCAGGGACTTTGTAAAAATCCATCACAGGCATGGCGCAATGATGACCTGCACGAATCGCAATCCCTAAACTATCGAGCATTGTGCCAATATCGTGCGGGTGAATTTTATGAAGTGTAAAAGATAAAATCCCGCCCTTCTCTTTCGCTTCACCGATGATGTTTAAACCGTCGATTTGCAAGGCTTGTTCGGTCGCATAAGCGAGCAATTCCGCTTCATGCGCCGCAATCGCTTCCATTCCAATTGAATTTAAATAATCAATCGCCGCACCTAAACCAATCACTTCGGCAATGCTAGGCGTACCCGCTTCAAATTTATGTGGCAAACCAGCGTAAGTGCTTTTTTCAAACGTCACAGTGCGAATCATATCGCCACCACCTTGATACGGCGGCATCGCTTCGAGTAACGCTTGTTTGCCGTACAAAACACCTACGCCTGTTGGTGCGTAAAGTTTGTGACCTGAAAACACATAAAAATCACAATCCAACGCTTGTACATCAACGCTCATGTGTGGAATCGCTTGTGCGCCATCGAGTAAAACAGGGATATTTTGCGCGTGAGCCAGTTCGATAATTTTTTCGACAGGGTTAATTGTTCCTAAGGCATTCGACATGTGAACAACAGAAACCAGTTTTGTTTTTTCATTGAGCAAATTTTCGAACTCTGACATGAGCAATTCGCCTTGCTCATTCATCGGAGCAACTTTCAAAATCGCGCCTTTTTCTTCGCAAAGCATTTGCCACGGTACGATGTTGGAATGATGTTCCATTGCAGTGATGATAATTTCGTCGCCTGCATGGATATTGGCTTTACCGTAAGTTTGTGCAACCAAATTCACCGCATCCGTCGCGCCACGCACAAAAATAATTTCTTTTTCGCTTTGCGCGTTGATAAACGTTTTGACTTTTTCACGCGCCGCTTCAAATAAATCAGTCGAACGCATACTTAACGTATGCACGCCACGATGCACGTTTGCATAATCGTGGCTGTAAAGATGAACGAGGCTATCAATAACAGCCTGTGGTTTTTGGCAACTCGCGGCATTGTCTAAATATACAAGTGGTTTATTGCGGATTTTTTCGTTCAGAATGGGAAAATCCGCGCGAATTTTTTCAATTGGATAAGTCATTAGCGTTCAGCCCCTTCTGGAAAGCGCGTGAGTAATAAGTTAAAAACAGCATCACGCAAACTGGGAATTGTAATTTTTTCCACCATTTCATTGGCAAACGCAAACGTTAAAATATGTTTTGCAGTTTCTTCATCGATGCCGCGCGATTGCAAATAAAAAATCGATTTTTCGTCTAATTGCCCAACCGTCACACCGTGTGAGCATTTCACATCATCGGCATAAATTTCGAGTTGCGGCTTAGTGTCTACTTCGGCATTTTCAGATAACAACAAATTTCGGTTGTTCATTTGCGAATCAATTTTTTGTGCGTTTTCCGCGACCACAATTCGACCTTGAAAAACACCTCGCGCGTTGTCATTCAAAATGCCTTTGTAAAATTCGCGGCTAATGCCGTGCGGTTGTTTGTGATTGATTCGCGTAAGATTGTCGAGATGCTGATTTTGTGAACCTAAATAAAGTCCGTTTAATTCGCATTCTGCGGCGGTTTCTAAATCGCTGACAATATCGCTACGCGCTAACAAACTTCCTAACGCAAAATTATGATGGGTGAAACGTGCGTGTTTTGCTTGCTGAACGTAAGTACCGCCAAAATGGTAAGCGTTTTCGCCTTCTTGCTGAACTTTGTAAAGCGTTAAATTGGCATTTTCACCGACAAAAATTTCTGCCACGCTGTTTGTGAAATAGGCGTGTGTTTCAGGACTGACAAACATTTCAATCAATTCTGCTTTTGCATTTTCATCTAAAATTACAACGTGGCGAGTTGGTAAAATCGCTTCTTGCGTGGCGATATGAATAATTTGCAACGGTTTTTCTAAAATCGTATTTTTCGGAATATGAACAAACAAACCATCCGTAAAATTTGCGGTGTTGAAATCAATAAAACCGTGTGAATTTTGAATGGCTTGATTGAATTTTGCTTGCAATAAATCAGCGTGATTTTTCAGTGCGTCGTTAATCGAACAAACAGTGATGTCTTCAGGTAAATTTGATAATTCCTCACGAAAATAACCGTCCACAAACACAAAATGAAACGCGCTACCGCTTTCAACTGCATCAAAATCAACGTCTTCTACAAATTTCGCAATGGAAAATTCGTTTTTTGCAATTGCTGAAACGTTGGTATAACGCCAATCTTCTAAATTTGAGGCGGGAAAACCTGTGGCTTCAAATTGTGATTTAGCTTGTTGACGTAAATCTTCTAACCATGAAATGCTCATGCTTGCTCCAACCAACCATAACCTTTTTCTTCGAGTTCTAACGCTAACTCCGCGCCACCTGATTTCACAATTTTGCCGTCGGCTAAAACGTGAACAAAATCAGGTTTGATGTAATCGAGCAAACGTTGGTAATGCGTGACCATAATAAACGCACGGTCTGGCGAACGTAGCGCGTTCACGCCGTCGGCAACAATTCGCAAGGCATCAATGTCTAAACCCGAATCGGTTTCGTCCAAAATGCACAGTTGTGGTTCGAGCATCGCCATTTGCAAAATTTCGTTACGTTTCTTTTCGCCGCCCGAAAAACCTTCGTTCACAGCGCGATATAAGAATTTTTCGTCCATTTCGAGAGCTTTGGTTTTGGCTTTCACGAGCGTTAAAAAATCCATCGCATCAACTTCGCTTAAACCTTTGTGTTTGCGAACGGCGTTTAAGGCGGCTTTGAGCAAATAAACATTCGTTACGCCAGCGATTTCGACAGGATATTGAAACGCTAAAAATACGCCTTCACGAGCGCGAATTTCAGCAGGCATTTCGAGTAAATCTTTGCCGTTAAATGTCACGCTGCCGCCTGTAACTTCGTAACCTGCTTTGCCCGATAAAACGTGCGAAAGTGTACTTTTTCCCGCGCCGTTAGGTCCCATGATGGCGTGAATTTCGCCTGCGTTGACTTCGAGGTTTAAACCTTTGAGGATTTGTTTATTTTCTACGTTGACGGTTAGGTCTTTGATTTTGAGCATTTGTGTTCCTAAATTTTTCTAACATTATTTTTAAAATCTTCAATTAACTCTTCCAATTCGTTAAGCGTATCTGGATTGTTAATTTTTCCTTGTTGATTCAATTTTGTTTTCACACTTTTAATCAGCATCGAAGATTTATCGCCAACTTTTGCACCAATTGTTTTCATTACCAATTCTAAAGATTCATGAGCCTTATCCCCCGAAGTAGAAGCAATAATCAATGCTGTTGGCTTATCGTTAAATACAACGGTCGAAACTGTCCATTCCAACGCATTTTTTAAAATTCCAGGAATACTAAATATATATTCAGGTGTGCAGATAATCACACCATCTGCCTTTTCAATACATTTTCTAAAATTTGTAACGCTTGTTGGTGTAGTGTTATCGTTATCAATGTCTGGATTAAAATATGGCAACTCGTTTATTGGATAAATGTCTACTTCAAAAAATGATTCTGTCAGTCGTGTGAAATTTTCAAGAATCTTTGAATTGGATGAATCTTCTTTCGTGCTCCCTAATAACGCTAGTATCTTTTTCTTTTCGTTCATTTTATCACCCCACCGAACCTTCCAAACTCAACCCCAACAACGCCTGCGCTTCAACGGCAAATTCCATGGGTAATTCTTTGAAAACTTGCTTACAAAAACCATTCACAATCATCGACACCGCATCTTCGGCAGACAAACCGCGTTGTTGACAGAAAAATAATTGGTCTTCGCTGATTTTAGAGGTTGTTGCTTCGTGTTCGAGTTGCGCGGAGGGATTACGCACTTCAACATACGGGAAAGTATGTGCGCCGCATTTATCGCCAACAAGTAACGAATCACATTGCGTGTAATTTCGGGCGTTTTCGGCTTTGCTGGAAATTTTGACCAAACCGCGATAAGTGTTTTGTGCTTTGCCAGCGGAAATGCCTTTTGAAATGATGGTGCTTTTGGTGTTTTTGCCGACGTGAATCATTTTTGTACCCGTGTCAGCTTGTTGCAAATTGTTTGTCACGGCAACTGAATAAAATTCACCGACCGAATTATCGCCTTTCAAAATACAACTTGGATATTTCCAAGTAATCGCCGAGCCAGTTTCAACTTGCGTCCAAGAGACTTTCGAATTATCGCCTTTGCAATACGCGCGTTTGGTCACGAAATTATAAATGCCGCCCTTCCCTTCTTTATCACCTGGATACCAATTTTGCACGGTGGAGTATTTAATTTCGGCATTTTTGAGCGCAACTAATTCGACAACAGCGGCGTGTAATTGATTTTCGTCACGTTGTGGCGCACTGCACCCTTCAAGATATGAAACATAACTGCCTTCATCCGCAATAATTAACGTGCGTTCAAACTGCCCTGTGTTGCTGGCATTGATGCGAAAATACGTTGAAAGTTCCATCGGGCAACGCACGCCTTTTGGAATATAAACAAATGAACCATCCGTAAAAACGGCTGAATTTAACGTTGCAAAAAAATTATCGCCCACTGAAACCACTGAACTTAAATACTCTTTCACCAGTTCAGGATAATCACGGATTGCTTCTGAAATCGGACAAAAAATCACGCCTGCGTCTTTGAGTTTTTCTTTAAACGTAGTCGCAACTGAAACGCTGTCAAAAACGGCATCAACGGCAACACCCGCAAGTTTTTCTTGTTCGGCAAGCGGAATGCCCAATTTTTTGTAGGCTTCTAAAATTTCGGGGTCAACTTCATCCAAACTTTTCGGTTTATTTTTGCTTTTCGGCGCGGAGTAATAACTAATCGCTTGATAATCAATCGGGTCAATGTTGAGTTGCGCCCAATCTGGCGATGGCATTTTTTGCCATTGACGAAAGGCTTTTAACCGATATTCAAGCATGAATTCAGGTTCGCCTTTGACTTTCGATAATTGCGCGATGATGTCTTCGTTCAAACCTGCCGCAAACGTATCCGCTTCAATTTCGGTAACAAAACCTTGTTTATAATCTTGGTTTAAAAGGTTGTTGATTTCGTCGTTATTTGCGGACATGGATTTTCTCAGCAGGTTGATTGAATTTGAATGGTATTTTAGAGGGGTTTAATTACCTAGTAAAGAAGTAGGTTTTATTTAAGGCAGTGGATGTTGTGATAAATAAGTACCACCTAAAATAAATGCCATAAAGATTAAATAAACAACGGCGGCAACGCGCCGTGCGGTTTTGCTTTGTTCGTAATTATTCATAGAAATTTCATTATTCAAATGTGTTAGAACGTTTTGATTCAACGATTTCAACGCGCGGCGTGATGCCACAAACGAGCGTGTAAGGAATAGTGTTAGCGCAAAGGGCGATTTCTTCGATAGGCAAATTCTCTCCCCATAACGTAACGGAGTCGCCTGCTTTTGCCGTGGAATTTAAACCTAAATCCACCGTAATCATATCCATGGAAACCCGTCCGACTAATGGTATGCGCTGACCATTTACTAAAACCGGCGTACCGTTTTGGGCATAACGCGGATAACCGTCACCGTAACCAATCGCCACCACACCTAATTTTGTTGTGTGTGGACTTGTCCAAGTGCCGCTATAACCAACGGTTTCACCTGCCGCCACATCACGCACCGCAATCAATCGTGAATGCAAACTCATCAACGGGTGTAAGCCTAATTCTTTGCCAGTTACATCTGCAAATGGCGAAATGCCAAATAACATGATTCCCGCGCGAACCCAATCCGTTTGCGAATCTTGCCACGCTAAAATACCGGCAGAATTCGCCATACTTTTTTCACCCACATAATTTTCGGTGAGCTGTTTAAATAAGGCGATTTGTTGCAACGTTTTAGAATCATTTTTGTCATCAGCATTAGCAAAATGCGTCATGAAATTAAGTGGTTTTTTGACCTGTTCACAGCGTTGCAGTTGCGCGTAAACACGTTGCACGTCATGTGCTTTAAAACCTAAACGATTCATGCCCGTATCTATCTTTAGCCACACGTTTAACGGTTTGGATTCACTTTGCAGATTTAAAATAGCTAACTGGTGCGGCGAATGCACCGAGGCTTCCAAATCGTAATGCAATAAATCCTGTAATTCTTCGCATTCAGTAAAGCCTTCTAAAACGACAATGCGTTGTTGCAATCCCGCTTTACGCAGTCGCACACCTTCTTGCACACGCGCTACTGCAAAACCATCTACCAAACCATCTAACGCATGTGCCACACGCAATAAACCATGTCCGTAAGCGTTGGCTTTAATGACCGCCATGACTTTTGAGTGTGGTGCGGCAACGCGCACTTGCTGTACATTGTGAGCAATGGCTTTGAGATTGATAACAGCGTAAGCGGTGCGAATCATGCGTTATTTCAATGCGTCGGTAACGTGTGGTTCAATCAATTGATACATCAATTGGTGCATACGCGGACTGCCTGCGATGACATTCCCCGATTCTAAATAACTGTCTTTGAATGAAAAATCTGTGGCAACGCCACCGGCTTCTTTGACAAGTAAAATCCCTGCCGCCATGTCCCATTCTTTCAATTCGATTTCCCAAAACGCATCTAAGCGTCCGGCGGCTAAATACGCTAAATCCAACGCGGCAGAACCTGCACGACGAATGCCTGCTGATTCTAATGTGATAGCGCGGAACATTTCTAAATACGCATCTAAATGTTGCGGCACTTTGAATGGAAAACCTGTGCCGATTAACGCACTTTTCATATTGGTTAAAGTTGACACACGAATGCGGCGATTATTCAGCATTGCGCCACCACCACGTTTTGCGGTGAATAATTCATCACGCAACGGGTCATAAACAACGCCAACTTCTAAACGCCCTTTGACTTTCAACGCAATGGAAACCGCATATTGCGGGAAACCGTGAATAAAGTTTGTCGTGCCATCGAGCGGGTCGATAATCCATTGATATTCATTACCTTGGTATTCGCCACTTTCTTCAGCAAGAATGCTGTGGTCAGGATACGCCGTTTTGATAATAGAGATGATTTCGCGTTCAGCGAGTCGGTCGATTTCGGTGGCAAAATCATTTTTGCCTTTGTTTTCGATTTGTAAATGCGTGACTTTGTCAGCAGAACGAAGCAGGATGTCGCCAGCACTACGCGCCGCGCGAACTGCAATATTAAGCATAGGTTGCATAGGATTTTCTTTTTTTTAAATGAGCAAATTGAAGACTAGAGTTTAACAAATCTTTTACTAAACTTGGTGGGTTTTTAATTTCATTCGTCTCTCTTTTTGCATTTCATCATAAATATAAAAACAGTCTGTTTCCTATTAATAAACTTATCATTACAGAATCTTTACAACAAACGCTATAACATGCAACGCATGATTTTGATTGTGTTGCAGGTTATAGCGTCGTGAAAATTCAATGGAACATCATCGTTCATTCCTTTCTAAGCCTTCTTGTTCCACTGGCTTTAACGCTAGTGGCGTGGTTTTTTCGTGACATTCTCATTCCTAGCAACGTTCTCCTGATTTATTTACTGGGCGTATTTTTTGTCGCCATCCACTTTGGTTTATTGTCTTCTGTTTTAGCATCGTTAATCAGTGCCGCTGCTTTTGCCTTTTTCTTTGCATTACCGATTTTTTCCTTAAAAATTGCAGAGTTCGATAATTTGATGGGCTTAGTCATCATGCTGATTGTCGGAACTGTGACCAGTAAATTAACTGAAAATCTGCGCGTCAAATCCAAACTCATCGAAAACAAAGAACGCAAAGCCTCCGCACTTTACGAATTAAGTAAAGCCTTAGCCGCATCGCGTTCTGAAAAAGAAATCATCCATGTCGCCGTGCATCACATTTATGCAGAATTTAAAAGTTTGAATACTTTTTTATTTCCCGACAGGCAACGGCTTGTGCATTATCCTGACGACCCGCCTTTAAACATTTCGTTACAAACCGTTGATTTAAATGTCGCAAATTGGGCATTTCAGCACGGACAAATTGCAGGAAAAGATACCGCTAATTTACCGAATGAAACTTGTGTTTATATTCCGTTAAATTGCTCGCTTGGAACGATTGGCGTTTTAGCTTTGAAACCTATGGAGCTTGTCGAAGAACCACAATTTTTAGAAACCTTTGTGGCGCAAATCATTCATGCTCTCGAACGCGCAAAATTAGCGGAACAAGCCAAAGAAGCCACGCTAAAAATGCAGACTGAAGCATTGCGTAATTCGCTGTTGAGCAGTATTTCTCACGATTTGCGAACACCGTTAGCCACCATCATCGGTGCGGCGACAACATTAGAAACCGATGCCGAACGTTTAACCGAAAACAATCGAAAAAAACTTGCCAACGCGATTGCCGAAGAAGCGCAACGCATTTCAGATTTGACGACGAAAATTCTCGAAATGGCAAAACTCGAAACGGGCGAAGTGGTTTTAAACAAAGAATGGTATGCGCCTGAAGAAATTATTGGCAGTGCGTTGCGTTGTTTGGATAAAAAATTGAAATATCGCCAAGTTAACTTACATATCGCTCAAGATTTGGCGTTGATTCATGTTGATGCCGTGTTGTTGCAACAAGTCATCGTAAATTTGCTCGACAACGCAGATAAATATTCACCAGTTGAACAACCGATTGATATTTTCGTCGAGCCAAACACATCGAGTTTAACCATTTCCATCACAGACCGAGGTTTGGGAATCCCTGAAAATTTATTGGAAAAGATTTTCGACAAGTTTTTTCAAATTCATACCGAACGCGCACAAAGTGGCGTGGGTTTAGGTTTGTCGATATGTCGCGCCATTGTTGAAGCGCATGGTGGTGAAATTCAGGCTCTGCTTCGTGAAGGTGGTGGTTTGGAAATGAAATTTAATTTGCCCGTTTTGGAAAAACCGCCTGTGATTGATTTAGAAGAAAGTGGTTTAACACTATGAAAAACACCTCGCCCTTACTTTTGGTTGTTGAAGACGACCCACAATTTCGGTCGTTACTCACTACGACACTCGAAAATCAAAATTATTCAGTCATTGCTATTTCAACAGGGCGAGAAGGATTAGTCGAAATTCGTAGTCAACGACCAAATTTACTCATTCTCGATTTGGGGTTGCCTGATATTGACGGTCAAACGCTAATTTGTCGTTTACGCACTTGGACGGATTTGCCCATTATCGTGCTGTCGGCGCGAAATCAGGAAAGTGACATCACCTTAGCCTTGGACAATGGCGCAGATGATTATTTAACCAAACCCTTTAATACCGCTGAATTGCTATCACGCATTAGAGCGTTGCTCAGACGCACGGCGAAATTACCCAACGCGATTCAAGAGAGTTTTCAGGTCGATGATTTGAAAGTGGATTTAACCAAGCGGCACGTTTTTGTGGCTGAAAAAGAAATCCATCTCACGCCGATTGAATTTAATTTGCTCAGTGTGTTGGTTCGCAATGCGGGTTTTGTGGTTACGCACAGACAATTACTCGAAAAAATTTGGGGCGCATCTTACGTTGAACATAGCCATTACTTACGAATTTATATGCGGCAACTGCGGCAAAAAATAGAAACCGATTGCGCTCGTCCACGTTATTTACTCACCGAAGCTGGCATTGGTTATCGCCTTTACGCTGGTGAAAGTTAAACATTTTAATTTCAGGAGATTCACATGAAAAAGGCACTCGTCAAGAGCGGTCTAATGCTTCCTTTTGTCTTAGTTTTGCTCTTGCCATCACTTAGTTTTGCAGAAGAGACCACGCAAAGGTTGGATTTAAAAAATCATTTTGTGGGTTATTTTGCCATTGCAGTGACGGTTATCGCATATATCGTTGCCATGACTGAAGATTTACATCGTATGAGCAAAGCCAAACCTATGTTATTAGGCTCAGGACTCATTTGGTTTGCTATTTTTATTCATTATTCATCAGTTTATGGTTCGGCAAAAATGGTTACAGCTGTTTTTCAAGAAGATTTAGCCGTTTATACAGAATTATTTTTGTTTATTACAGTTTCGATGACGTATTTAAACGCCATGACGAATCGCGGTATTTTTGATGGTATGCGAATCATACTCGTGAATAAACAATACAGTTACCGTCAATTATTTTGGATTACAGGTGGTTTAGCGTTTTTATTATCTACGGTAATTAGTTCGTTAGTGGTTGGACTTTTGATGGGTTACATCATTTTAGCTATTGGTGAAGATGAACCTAAATTTGTCGGATTAGCAGGTTTGAATGCGGTTGTGGCGGCAAATGCAGGTGGCACGATGAGTCCGTTAGGCGGCATTTCGACATTTTTTATTTGGCAACAAAATGCGTTGCACTTCACAGATTTTTTTACATTGACATTGCCTTGCATTGTCAATTTTCTTGTTCCTGCGGTAATTATGCACTTTGCCGTTGTGAAGAAAACGCCATTTTTGACCGAAGAAACCCCTGTTATCAAAAGAGGAGCTAAACGGGTTGCCTTTATTTTTATGCTTACCTTGGTGATTACGGTTTTATCCAATGTCTTTTTTGATATGCCAGCCATTGCAGGCATGATGCTCGGTTTAGCGTTGTTGCAATTTTTCTGTTACTACTTAATTAAATCGGAAAAGAAAGGTTGTCCTGATTCACAAAAAGGATTTGATGTTTTCAAATGCGTTGCAGGCGTTGATTGGGATACGTTGTTATTTTTTTATGGCACGATGATGATAATTGGCGCACTTGATTTTCTAGGTTATTTAGACACGATTGCTCATTATTTATTTGGTGAAATTAGCCCGACACTGGCAAATATCGTTATCGGTTTATCGTCTTCGACAATTGATAACGGCACATTGATGTATGCCGTCTTGAATATGCACCCTGATTTTCCTCGTGAACAATGGTTATTACTGACGTTGACACTTGGCGTAGGTGGTAGTTTGCTTGCAGTGGGTTCAGCACCAGGGTTGAATGTGTTGGGATTGGTTAAAAGTGTGATGAAAGAAGATGAAGGTTATACTTTCACGTTTCATTTACGTTGGATGCCTGCTGTTCTATTAGGTTTTTTTGCTAGCATTGGGACGTTATTTTTAGTGGATGGTGGACAGTTTTGAAGTGAATAAAGAACGAACTGAATGAAATAATCAATCTTTTGCTAAACTTGGTGGGGTTTTAATTTTTTGGAGAAAATGTCATGCTTGCCCCTATCAGTTTAAGTGTTGGTGCAAAGTGGTTTTGGGACAAATACGGCGATAAATTTGTCGGATGGCTAGAAAACAAAGCCAAAGAAAAAGGTTCAGAATTTGTTCAAGAGAGTTGGAAAAAATTTCAATGGCAACAAGCCGAGCGACGCTACAAAGAAAAATCGCTCAAACTCTACGGCACAACTCGTGTGTTGGGTAATCCAGAGCCTACGGAATTAGAAGGTATTTTTACCGATTTATACATTCTTGATAAACCACTCGCCGCGCGGCGTTACAGCATTGACCAACTGCATGAGGCTGATAATCACAAATTACATGGCGAAGAGTTAGAACGTCATAATGGTGTTGCGTTGGTTAAAGAAGAAAAAAGTCATCGCTTGTTCATTCTAGGCAAACCAGGTGCAGGTAAAACGACCTTTCTAAGATATATCAATCTGCAAGCCGTAAAAGGACAGATTGAAAAAACGCCTATTTTTATTACCTTGCGCGAATGGACAGACACAAAAAAATCCTTGATGGAATTCATTACCGAGCAGTTTGCCATTTGTGGTTTTCCTGACGCGGCTTTGTTTATTGAGTATTTACTAGAGCAAGGCAACGCCATTGTGTTATTTGACGGGTTGGACGAAGTCAACAAACAACACAACTCACGCATCCTTACAGCAATCAAAGATTTTTGTAATCGTTATGACAAAAGCCAATGTTTGATTACTTGTCGCCTTGCCGCCACCGATTATTCTTTTGAACATTTTAAGTATGTTGAAGTAGCGGATTTTACGCCCAAACAAATCGAGGTTTTTGTTAAAAAATGGTTTAACGCTGAACCCGAAAAAGGCGAGCTATTTTCACAAGAGTTAAAAAAAGAACAACATAGTGGACTGTGTGAATTAGCGCAAAGCCCGTTGTTACTAGGCATGTTATGTTTAGCATTTGCCGATACGATGGAATTTCCTAGCCGACGCGCCGAACTGTATGAAGACGCAATAGACGCGCTACTTCGCAAGTGGGATACCTCGCGTTCAATTCAACGCGGGGAAATTTATAAGAATTTAAGCCACAAATTAAAAAAACAATTATTTGCGGAAATTGCTCATAAAACATTTTCCGATAATCGCTATTTACTTCCTCAAAAAGACCTAAGCGATTATTTAGAGCGAGGCTTAAAAAAATTACCGCAAACTAATACCGCGCCCGACGGTGAACTTGTGTTAAAAGCCATTGAAGCCCAGCACGGTATTTTTGTTGAACGGGCGCAAAAAAATTATTCCTTTGCTCATTTAACGTTTCAAGAATATTTTGCTGCCAGTCACATTGCCAGCAAG
>DALYHZ010000019.1:0-7297 GCA_031970635.1 Methylococcaceae bacterium
GTGACAACACTTGCAAACATCCAGATAATGCCTAACATGCGCCCAAAAAATGTTATGGGAACTTTATCACCGTAGCCAACTGTCATCATTGTGACGACTGACCACCAAAAACCAGACCATAACCCTCGAATACCTGGTTCAAATTGCATGGCATTTTTCTTTCTTTCCAGTCGCCATATAATGAAACCGACCACAGAAAGCAAAGAAACTAAACTGATAAAAACATTTAAAAAGTTAGCTGAAAACAGACTTTTAATGATTCCAAATAATTCGGGCTGACCACGCCGAGTCGCAATACTAATACCGGAAGTGAAAACGGAATTTGAAAAATCGACCTGTTTTGCACGAGCGGGAGTGACTGTAATTGCCGCGATTGCAACATCAAATCGTCCATTTTCAACCTGCTTGATTAAGTCATTTGTATTATCGACTTCTTGCCATTCATATTTACGCCCAATTTTTAAAGCAATATTCTGCCAAAGTTCAACACTGATTCCTGTCCATTCGCCATTTTCAGCTTTATAGGCAAAGGGTCTTACCATTTTTGTTCCAACGATAAGGGGTTTGGATTCATTTTCAACGGCTTGTGCTATTGCCATGTAATTGAAAACAATCCCGACTATAAATACGAATCGGAGTATCACAATTTTCATCATAACCTACCCAAAATACCACGCATTCAATTTATCACCCCACAACAAGGCAATCCATCCTGCCATTGCTAAATAAGGTCCAAATGGAATAGGTGTATCGCGTTTTTGTTTGTTGAGTGAAATTAACGTCATGCCAATTGCCGCACCGACTAATGATGATAATAAAATAATCAATCCCAAATATTGCCAACCTAGCCATGCGCCAAACATCGCCAATAATTTAAAATCACCATGCCCCATCCCTTCTTTGCCGGTAAGTAATTTAAAACTGTGATAAACCGACCACAACAATAAATAACCACCCGCCGCGCCGATAATGCTGCTCGAACTATCCGTGAAAACATGAAATAAACTTAAGATTAAGCCAAACCATAACATTGGCAACACGATAATGTCGGGTAACAATTGATGATCTAAATCGATAAGACTTAAGGTAATTAACACCCACGTCAATAACAACCCTACAGCAGCTTGCTCACCATAACCAAAATGCCATGCTACAACCATCGACGTTAATGCGGTGAAAAATTCTGTAACGGGATAGCGTTGTGCAATAGGCTGTTCGCAAGACGCACACCGCCCGCGTAACCATAAATAACTCAATATGGGAATATTATGTCGCGCCAAAATCTGCGCTTTACAATGCGGACAACGTGATGCGGGTAAAGCCAGATTAAATATTTCATATTGTTGTGAAGTATCGTCGAGTTTTAAATATGCCAGACAATCGCTGTGCCATTGTCGTTGCATCATGATGGGTAAACGATAAATCACCACGTTTAAAAAACTACCAACCAATAAACCGACAATGCCCATTAACGCTGTAAACGCATAAGGTGTCGTCAATAAAACCCACTCATCGAAAACTTGCATTAGTGTATCGCCGAGCCAAGTTTGAAAATTGGTAAATACATCGCCACAATTAAACCACCCACTAAAATACCTAATATCATCATAATCATCGGTTCCATTAAACTACTCAAATTATCAACCAAATTGTCTACTTCTTCTTCGTAAAAATCCGCCACCTTAGAGAGCATCGCATCTAACGAACCGGATTCTTCGCCAATTTGAATCATTTGCTGCACCATGTGTGGAAATAATCCCGATTCGGCAATGGCAAATTGCAAACGTTGTCCGACAGCAACTTCATCACGCACTTTCAAAACAGCGACTTTATAAACTCGATTCCCACAGGTTCCAGCTGAGGATTCTAACGCTTCAACTAATGGCACACCTGCCGCAGACATCGTAGCTAAGGTGCGAGAAAATCTCGCGATTGCCGATTTGTTAATAATCACACCGACAACCGAGGTTTTTAATAAGGTTTTGTCGATGAAATAGTTAAACGGTTCGGATGTACGTTTAAAAAATTTGAAGATATAAAACAGTCCAACCAAAACAGCGGTGATAATCCACCAAAAACTTTGCATCCATTTGGACATGGCAATAACCATTTTTGTGAAAGCGGGCAAATCTGCGCCAAAACTTTTAAATAAATCTTCAAATACGGGAACCACAAAAACTAATAAAACAGCCGTCACAATAAAAGCAATCAAAACCACAGAAATGGGGTAAGTCAGGGCTTTTTTGATTTTCTTTTTCATGGACTCACTTTTTTCTTTATAGGTCGCAATTTTGTCCAGCAAAGATTCCAAAACCCCAGCACGTTCACCAGCATCGATAAGATTACAAAATAAATCATCAAAATAACTCGGATGCCTACGCAAGGCTTGCGTTAAACTGTCACCACTTTCCACATCGGATTTAATCGTTAAAAGCAAATCACGCATACTGTGATTTTCATTTCCTTGACCAACAATGTCTAAAGCTTGCACAACTGGAACGCCTGCGTTAAGCATCGTAGCTAATTGCCGTGCAAAAATGGCAATATCAGAAGGCAATATTTTTTGAATTTTTTTGCTAAAAAGTGATTGCGGTTTTTTCTTTAAATGCGTGACATTGATACCTTTACGACGTAATTCAACAATTGCCGTTTTTTCGTCAATTGCAAAAATATCGCCAGAGGCTTTACGACGATACTTATCTTTCCCCGTCCATGTAAATTCAATTTCTTTAACTGGCGTTTTTCTTATGTCTGCCATCGTTATACCTTATTAACCTTCAATGGTAACGCGATCAATTTCTTCAAGACTTGTCATGCCAAAACGGACTTTGTTTAAGCCCGAGGCGCGTAAGTCGTTAATGCCTTCTGATGTTGCTTGCTCGGCAAGTTGCATGGTATTTCCACCTTCTAAAATTAACATTCGCATTTTTTCACTCAGTGGCATAACTTGATAAATGCCCACTCGTCCTTTAAATCCGCCACTGCATATTTCACATCCCACCGCTTTAAATAGTTTTAACTGCCCAAGTTCTTCTTGTTTAAATCCTGCGGCAATTAACAAACTGTCTGGGTATTCAGCAGGTGCTTTGCACGCCTCACATAAACGTCGTGCTAACCGTTGTGCCATGATTAGATTGACGGCGGAAACAATATTAAAGGGTGGAATACCCATTTGCAGTAAACGATTTAAGGTTTGTGGCGCATCATTTGTGTGCAATGTAGATAAAACTAAATGCCCCGTTTGCGCGGCTTTTACCGCAATTTCAGCCGTTTCTAAATCTCGAATTTCCCCCACCATAACAATGTCAGGGTCTTGGCGTAAAAAAGCGCGTAATGCTGACGCAAAAGATAAACCCGCTTTAGGATTTACATTGACTTGATTGATGCCTTCGACGGTAATTTCCACAGGGTCTTCGGCGGTTGAAATATTGCGTTCAGGTGTGTTGAGAATATTTAATCCCGTGTATAAGGATACGGTTTTACCACTTCCCGTAGGTCCTGTAACGAGTACCATGCCATAAGGTTTATGAATAGCATCTAAAAATAATTTTTGTTGCGCTGGTTCAAAACCTAATTTTTCAATCCCCAGTTGTGCATTAGTCGGGTCTAAAATCCTTAACACCACTTTTTCGCCAAACAAGGTAGGGCAAGTATTTACCCGAAAATCAATCGCACGTGTTTTTGATAAAATCATTTTAATACGACCATCTTGCGGAACACGTCGCTCGGCAATATCCATTTTCGACATCACTTTTATTCGTGAAACAATGCGATTTGCAATACTTGCAGGCGGCGCGGCAATTTGATGTAACATGCCATCAGAACGATAGCGAATACGAAATACTTTTTCATACGGTTCAAGATGAATATCAGAAACGCCTGTTTTAATGGCATCTAAAAGAATTTTATTCACAAAACGGACAACCGGCGCATCTTCCGTATCGCCAGTAACATTAGGTGCATTATCATCACCGCCAGAAATATCTAAATTGTCTAAATCCGAATCGAGTAAATCGTTCATGGATTGGTCAGCCGCTTCAATTAACCTATCGATGGTTTTGGCTAATTTGTGTTCTTCTACTAAAATTGGCTCAGGATTTAATCGACTGTTGAATTTAATTTCATCAAATCCTTGAAAACTACGTGGGTCTGAAATTGCGACAAATAAGGTTGCTCCACGAACGTGTAAAGGTAAAACGTGGTATTTTTGAATTAAGGTATTGTTAATTAAATCACTTGGTAACTGTTCCGTGTCAATCACATCTAAATCGAAAATAGGAATACCAAATTCCAATGAGATCTTAGACGCAATCACCGTAGAATTCACAATTTTGCGCGTAACCAAGTAGTTGATTAACGAAACGCCTTGTTTTTGAGAATCTTGATAATATTTTTGAGCATCGGGCGCGGTTAAAAACCCTTCTTTAATTAAATTATTGATAAGACTGTTAAATTGCAAATCGTTGACGGTAGCCATAATGGATGCTCTCAAAAGCGAAATAAAACGGGAATAATGCCGAGAATTTTATCATCAATCACGCGATGACACAGAGTCACACGTTAAATTACGCTATGAAAATTTCAAACTACCTTGCCTGCCCTGAATGTGATTTGCTATTACGACAGTCATCTCACGACTCTTTTATTGGTGAAAAATCACATTGTCCACGTTGTCATTATTTATTGCGTCATTCTCATAAAAATACAATTGTGAGAACGTTTGCATTATCCCTCACAGGTTTGTTTTTACTTTTTCCCGCGAATTTATTACCTATTGTAGGAATTAAACTTTTAGGAAACTCACACGACGGAACGCTTTGGAGCGGCGTGATGACGTTGTTTGATGAAGACATGTGGGCAGTGGCACTTGTGGTTTTCTTATCCAGTATTTTATTTCCCGTCTTAAGCATTGTGTTATCACTATTGATTAGCGGTCATTTATATTTTAATCGCGCCAATCGCCATTTAAGTCTTTGGTTACGCACCTTGCAACACATTGATGAATGGGCGATGCTTGAAGTTTATTTACTGGGTATCATTGTCGCCTGTGTAAAACTTGCTTCAATGGCGGAATTAAAATTTGGTTTAGGTTTAACAGCGTTTATTTTACTTTTACTTGTGACCGTGATGTTGACGAGTCATTTTGATGGTTCACTCTTTTGGCAACGCATTGAGCAGTTAAATTCACATGAAAAAAAATAATACAGCCATGGCTCAAGGCTTATATCGCTGTCACGATTGTGGAAAACTAACGCCTAAAATTGCAAACACAAAATATTGTTCACGTTGCGGCAATCAATTACACGCGCGTTTACCATACAGTTTTCAACGCACATTAGCTTTATTGATAAGTGGTTTTGCGTTGTATATTCCTGCAAATTTATTTCCGATTATGACGGTCACTCGTTTGGGCGTGGGTGAGCCACATACGATTTTGGGTGGCATTATTGTTTTAATTCACAACGACATGTTACCCATTGCGATGCTTGTTTTAGTCGCAAGTATTTTAGTACCGCTTTTAAAATTACTTGGTTTGAGTTTATTACTTTTGTGCGTGCATTACCGTTGGCAAGTGAATGCAAAATTATGGACACGCATGTATCGCATGATTGCGTTTGTAGGGCGTTGGTCAATGTTGGATATTTTTATGATTTCGATTTTAGTTTCATTGGTAAATTTAGGCGGTGTCGCACAAGTTATCGCCGGTTCAGCCGCGACAGCATTTGCCGCCGTTGTGGTGCTAACGATGTTTGCTGCAAAAAATTTTGATCCGCGTTTAATTTGGGATGTGCAAAATGACTGATTTCAATGAAATTTACGAAACGAGCGACGTTACAATCAATAAAAAATCTGAATTTTCACTTATTTGGTTTTTACCGTTAATTGCGGTTTTAGTAAGCGGTTGGTTAATTTATAAATCGTTTTCAGAAAAAGGCGAAGTCATTACCATCAATTTTCCAACTGCCGAAGGTTTGGAAGTCGATAAAACTAAAATCAAATATTTAGATGTTGAAATCGGTAAAGTGACGGCAATTAACATTAACGAAGATTTGAAAACCATTTCCGTGACCGCACAAATGCACGCGAGTTCTAGCGATTACTTAAAAACGAATACGCTTTTTTGGGTCGTGCGTCCGCAAGTGGGTTTAGGTGGTATTTCAGGATTAGGCACGCTACTTTCCGGTGCGTATATTGAAATCAAACCCGGTTCTGGTGAACACATCCATAATTTCACCGGTTTAAGTACGCCGCCGCCCTTAAAAGTTAATGCCGAAGGTAAAGCCTTCATTTTAGAAACAAACAATCTTGGTTCAATGAAAACCGGTACGCCGATTAATTTTCACGGCATTACCGTCGGACAAGTTTTAACACATGAACTCTCTGCCGCCGCAGACGCAATTCGTTTAACCGTTTTTATCAATAAGCCTTACGATCAATTTATACGCAAAAACACCCGTTTTTGGATTGATAGCGGTGTCGATTTATCAGCCGGTGCAGATGGTTTTAAAGTGCGTACGGGACCGTTAATTTCGTTATTGAGTGGCGGCATTGCGTTTCGCGCTTCAGCAGAAGACGGCGTTGAGGCAATTCAACCTGAAAATACTATTTATCCCCTTTACGATACTTACGAAGAATCTACACAAATCACTTATAGCAACACGTTACGTTACGTTATGTATTTCAATGGTTCAGTGCGGGGCTTAACCGAAGGTGCGCCAGTGCAATTGCGCGGTTATCCGGTCGGTAAAGTGTTGAGTATCAGTTTGGAATTAGATGAAAAAACCGCTGAAATTCGCATTCCCGTGATTGTTGAATTACAACCCGAACGTGTTAAAGAAGTGCATCCGGATGTTAATATTTCGCCTCAAAATATGGTTTCACAATTGATTGACAAAGGTTTACGTGCTCAATTGCAAACTGGAAGTTTATTGACGGGGCAATTGTTGGTGGATTTAGATTTTCATCCCAAAAGTAAAATCACGCTAAATCCCAAACACGGTTTATATCCAGAATTTCCCACGACGGCGAGTTCACTCGACCAATTTACCCATTCGGCAAATATCATCATGGATAAAATTGCGAAGTTGCCGCTGGATAATTTGACTGAGGAAATCCATAAAACCTTGCAAGGCTTGCAAGGTACAACTGCCGCCGCAACGAGTACCTTAAACAGTGTTAAAGGCACGATGGGAACGGCAGATAAAACGCTCGATACCGCGCAAAAAGCCTTAAGCAATTTTGAAGCGGGCGCAACAACGCACTACCAATTAGAACAGTTATTACAAGAACTCACGCA
>DALYHZ010000019.1:7327-11464 GCA_031970635.1 Methylococcaceae bacterium
ATTATTTAGCGCAACATCCCGAATCCGTGGTGCGTGGTAAAAATGAGGAAAATACGAAATGAAAAAATTAGTATTGTTTAGTCTGTTAGTCTTGCAAGGTTGCACTACAACGCCACCGACACAGTTTTACAGTTTAGAAGCCATAGCAACACCTGCAACATCTCCATCGAGTGATAAAAAACCGTTGATTGGTATTGCACAAATCAGTTTGCCTAGCGCGTTAGAACGCAAACAAATTGTGACACGCGATACGCAAGGGCAATTGCTTTTAGCAGAGCAACATCAATGGGCGGCGTTACTCAAACAAAATATGACCGAAGTGCTAGCAAAAGATTTGGCAATGCAACAGCCGCATTTTTGGTTTAAAGCGTATCCTTGGAGCATGCTCGGCATGGTCGATTATCGTTTGGTGATTGATGTTACGCGGCTCGATATTGTATTGGGAAAATCGATTCACTTTTCTGCTGATTGGACATTACTTAATGAAAAAACACATGCGGTTCTGCAACACAGCAGTGTTGATTTAGAACAGCCGTTAAATGATGAAAATTACGCTACCGCCGTTACCGCGCTCAATCAATTATTAGCGCACTTAGGCGACCAATTAACGTTTGCATTACCTTTTTAATTTATGAAATTACTCGCTCTCGATACATCAACAGAAGCCTGTTCTGCGGCGTTATATGTAGATGGTGACATTCGCCAACGCTTTGAAATCACGCCCAAGGCACATACAAAATTATTATTGCCAATGATTAAATCACTGCTCGCCGAAGCCGAATTGACATTATCGCAACTCGACGCACTTGCCTTTGGTTGCGGACCAGGTTCTTTTACAGGATTGCGAATTGCAACCGGTGTGGTGCAAGGTTTAGCGTTTGGTGCGGATTTACCTGTTGTGCCGGTTTCAACTTTAGCAGCATTGGCACAAAATCTTTTACCTGAATTAGCTTTTGTTGCCATGGATGCGCGTATTGGTGAAATTTTCTGGGGCGTTTATCAACGTAATGCCGAAGGGTTTGTTGAATTAGTCGGTAAAGAAGCGGTTTTACCCGTTGAACAAATTCAATTTCCAGCCCAAACAGCAACCGGTATCGGTTCAGGATGGCGTGTTTATCAAAACGAGTTAATAGCCCGCACGCAAAATTTGGTCACGCATATTGAAAGCGATGTTTTGCCACAATCCAGCACGATTGCCGAATTAGGCGTTTACGGTTTTAAACGTGGTTTAGCCGTTGCGGCAGAATATGCGCAACCGGTTTATTTGCGTGATAAAGTCGCTCAAACAGAACTCGAACGCGCCCAAGTAAAGTTAAATGGTTTGAATGGATAAATCAGTCGCTTTAATGGATAATGCGCCCTAATTTGTTTGATTACTCGTGACACAATGAAAAAACAACTCGAAAACCTTATTTCACAAGCCATAGCTACATTAAAAGCACAAGGCGTTTTAGACGCTGAGTTAAATCTTGCCATTAACATCGAACGTACGCGAGATGTTGCCCACGGCGACTTTGCGTCAAATATTGCATTAACGTTGGCTAAACCTGCCAAAACTAATCCACGTCAACTTGCTCAACAAATCATTGAAGTATTGCCAACTAACGATACGGTATTAAAAGTTGAAATTGCGGGCGCAGGTTTTATCAATTTTTTCATGAATCCCAACGCGCAATATCAAATTATTGCTGACATTCAAGCCGCAGGTGAAAATTTTGGAAAAAGCCAAATCGGTGCGGGCAAAAGAATTCAAGTGGAATTTGTTTCCGCAAATCCAACAGGACCTTTGCATGTTGGACACGGACGTGGTGCAGCGTATGGTTCGGTCATTGGGAATTTATTAACCGCAACAGGTTTTAACGTGCATCGTGAATATTATGTCAACGATGCCGGTCGCCAAATGGATATTTTAGCGACCAGTGTTTGGTTGCGTTATTTAGAAGCCTGTGGCGAAACGTTCACATTTCCAAGTAATGCATATCGTGGTGCGTATGTGCGCGATATTGCACAAACATTAGTCGAACAGCATGGCAAAAATTATGTGCATCCAAGCGCAACCGTTTTTGCGGATTTGCCACTCGACGCACCACAAGGTGGCGATAAAGAAGAATATATCGATGCCCTAATTTCACGCGCTAAACAATTATTAGGCGATGGTTATCGTGTTATTTTTGACGTAGGTTTAAATAACATTTTGGACGACATCAAAGACGATTTAGCTGAATTTGGCGTGACGTATGAGCAGTGGTTCTCAGAACGTTCGCTCATGGACGATGGTTCGATTGAAAAAGCCTTAGCCGTTTTAAAGTCGAATAATTATTTATATGAAAAAGATGGAGCAATTTGGTTTAAATCGAGCGAATTAGGCGATGAAAAAGACCGCGTAGTCATTCGTGATAATGGGCAAGCAACTTATTTCGCTTCAGATATTGCCTATCATTGGAACAAATTAGAACGTGGTTTTGACACGTTAATCGATATTTGGGGTGCAGACCATCATGGTTATATTCCGCGTGTGAAAGCAGCTTTAACCGCTTTGGGCGCAGATGAAACAAAACTGCATGTGTTGTTAGTGCAATTTGCAACCTTGTGGCGTGGCAAAGAGAAAGTGCAAATGTCGACCCGTTCGGGCGAATTTGTCACCTTGCGCGAATTACGCGACGAGGTGGGTATTGATGCGACACGGTTTTTCTATGTAATGCGCCGTAGCGAACAACACATGGATTTCGATTTAGAACTCGCTACGTCAAAATCAAACGAGAATCCCGTTTTCTATGTGCAATACGCACATGCCAGAATTTGTCGCGTGTTTGAGCAATTGACAGAAAAAGGTTTTTCGCAAAATGTTTCGCTGGGCATGGCGAATTTAACGGAACTTAACGCCGAACATGAAACGGCATTATTAACCACCTTGGCGCGTTATCCCGAAGTGATTGAACGTGCTGCCACGCAATATGAACCGCATTTGCTCATTAACTATTTGCGTGAATTGGCAACAGATTTCCATACTTATTACAACGCGCATCAATTTATAGTCGAAAGTGATACCTTGCGAAATGCACGGTTAAATTTGATTACAGCAATACGGCAAGTGCTTCAAAATGGCTTGACGTTACTTGGTATTAGCGCACCTGTCGCGATGTAAATGGCTAGTCAAGATTATAAAAATCGCAATAAAAACACACGCAAACGCCCGCCTAAAAAATCGAGCGGCGCGTTTGAGTGGATGCTAATTACTGGCTTGTTGATTGGCTTAGTCGTTTTTGCCGTGTATTTAAAGGGTACGGGCTTAAAAAAATTAAAACAGCACTTATCACAGCATCCTGTCACCGCACCACTCGCACCTGTGGCAAAACCAGAAATACCAGCGGGTTTATCACCTGAAGCGGTTGAGGCACTTGAAAAACAGCCTGATGTCACATTGCCACCTGAAGCGGCAACTGAATTAGCAAATGGGGAAATGCCACAATTTGATTTTTATACCATTTTGCCGGAAAAAGAAGTGGTTGTGCCGGATCATGAAATTATAACCCGTTCTCGTGAAGAGCGTTTGAGTCCGCCAGCAATTCCCGTTGATGCCACAATAACGGATTCGACGAATGTGCCAGCAGAACCAACAAAATCTACTACCACTTACATGATGCAAGCCGGTTCGTTTAAAAATTTGTCTGATGCAGAAAAAATGCAAACCAATTTAGCCTCGATGGGCATTGAATCACGGGTTGAACGCGCAAAAGTGGGTGAAGTGATTTGGAATCGCATCAAAATGGGACCTTATTCGCAAATGAGCAGTGTCAGCGCGATTCGGGCGCGATTACGACAAAATGGCATTGATGTGATTGTTACTGAAATGGCAAGCGGACGTTAAACGTCATCTTTTTTTACATTATTTAGGTATAACGATGTTTAAAAAAATATTTACCACGGCAATGATGAGCTGTGTTTTAACAGCTTGTGCAACTAGCCCAACAGGACGTAGTCAAATTATTTTCATGCCTGATGCACAAATGAATCAGATGGGACTGCAAACTTTTGACCAAATGAAAAAAGACAAGCCCATCAATCATAACGGCAAATATAATCAAACCGCGCAATGTATCGTGCAGGCAATTACGCAAGGCATGGGCGTAAATTGGG
>DALYHZ010000019.1:11489-18008 GCA_031970635.1 Methylococcaceae bacterium
ATGCGTTTGCATTACCGGTTAATAAAATTGGTGTGCATACTGGCATGATGCAGTTAGTCGATAATCAAGATCAACTCGCAGCGGTTTTAGGTCACGAAGTCGGACACGTTTTAGCACGTCATAGCAATGAACGCGCATCACAAGAAACACTCGTGCAACAAGGTATGGGCTTAATTCAGCAAACCGAATTAGGGCAAAACGCTTTGACGATTGGTTTATTGGGTTTGGGCGCACAATATGGCGTGTTAATGCCTTACAGTCGCACCCACGAAAGTGAAGCGGATGAAATCGGTGTGGATTTAATGGCAAAAGCCGGTTTTGACCCGCAACAAAGTGTGCAATTGTGGAAAAAAATGGAACAAGCCTCGCAAGGTAATCAACCGATAGAATTTATGTCTACGCATCCCGCACATGAAACACGCATCCAACAATTACAAGCACACATGCCCAAAGCCTTAGAGTTTTATAAACAAGCGCAAGCGGCTGGTAAACAACCGAAGTGTTTGTGATTCAACCTATCCAACAAGGAAATTGAGCATGAGCGACCATTTTTTGAGTTTCATCGAAATAGAAAAATTCAAATGCTTTTCCAATTTCAAAGCCGAAGGCTTTAAGCGCGTTAATTTGATTGGCGGGAAAAATAATGTCGGTAAAACAGCGTTTATGGAGGCGTGTTATGTGCATACTCGTGCTGAAATAATTAACGGAATGATTGCTGCGCTCATTGCGATTAAACTTGACCGTGAAAGTATAAATATACTTTATGATGATTATGATGAAAAAAATCCTCAAAAAGTATTGGATTCAACAAAATATTTTTCCACTGCATCGAACATTAGAACATGTTCATATTTTTTAACAGAAGTTGATGCGACAAAAAATTATGAAATCAGTATTGATGATAAAAAAAGTTTAATTCCAGCAAGAGATTTGGTTTTCATTCCTAATCGTTCGCCTGACATCAAAATTATCGATAATTTTGGTTGGAGTGATGGGGGGCTAAATTGGGCTTACGAAGCTATTCAAAAACATGATGAAGAAAAAGAGCTAAATCAATTTGTTCAGGAGTTTGATAACAGTATTGAAAGTTTCAAAGTTATTGGTAATAAACCACAATGTAAAGTTAATGAGGAATACCGCGACATTACAGAGTTTGGAGATGGTTTAAAACATTACATTTCTATAATTTGTGCGTTGTATGCCTGCGAAAATGGTTATTTATTCATCGATGAAATCGGCAATGGCATTCATTACACGCAACACGATAGATTGTGGGAATTGATTTTAACGCTGTCTAAAAAAACAAATTGCCAAGTTTTTGCTATTACACATTCAAAAGAAATGCTCGAATCGTTTGCGCGAGTGGCTAAAAAATTGAATGAGCAGGATATTAGTTACACCACGTTGGTTAAAAATAAAAAGGAAGAAATTAAGGCAATTACCCAAGATGCTAAAATGTTGTTTTACAGTATGTCTCAAGAGCATGAGGTGCGTTAATGAAACCAATTGCTATTTTGCACGAAGACAATGGACATAAAGAATTATTAAGTGAATTGATTGACTACCTGAATTCAGTTGAGAAGTTGCAATTACAACTTAGCCTTGTTGATTTTTATTCTGTTGGTAGAAAAAGTCACTTTTTCAAATCTGACTTGATGGCATATAAATTATTAAAAGGAAGGATTGTTGGTGGTTCTGTTAAAAAAGTTCTTTTTGTTATTGATGCGGATTCTTTAGAAGATACAAAGTATGGTGGCGTTCAAAATACAAAACATGAATTAAAGAAGATTGCGGCAAAATTAGACATTCAGGATATTACACAAATATATGTTGTAAGTAATCCTAATTCAGAAGAGGGGCATTTAGAATCCATGCTTTTGGCTACACTTCCAATAGATAAAAGAAATTGTCTCGAATGTTTTGTTAAATGTTCAAAAATAAAGTCTAAAAGTTTTTATAAAACTATTATTTATAATCTTCATAAAACAGCTTATCCCTTGGAATCGTTTTACAACTTCACAGATTCGCATTTCAACGATTTAAAAACCGAATTAAAAAATCTCTTTCAAGATATTTAAACAATGAATCCAAATTTACAATATCTACACCCCTACCCGTTTGAAAAACTCGCACAACTAAAACAAGGCATCACACCGCCAGCGGATAAATCGCCAATCACGTTATCCATCGGCGAACCGGCACATGCTACGCCGCAATTTATCAAAGATGTTTTAGTTGAAAATTTAAACACACTATCAAATTACCCCACAACCAAAGGCATTCCAAAATTGCGCGAAGCAATTGCCAATTGGTTAGAAAAGCGTTTTGCGTGTGAAGTGAATCCTGAAACACAAGTGTTGCCTGTAAACGGTACACGCGAAGCCTTATTTTCATTTGCACAATGTGTTATTGACAGCGAATTACCAGAAAAACCGATTGTGGTGATGCCAAATCCGTTTTATCAAATTTACGAAGGTGCGGCATTACTTGCGGGGGCAAAACCGTATTTTCTAAACACAACAGCAGAAACGAATTATTTACCTGACTTTGCCAACGTTCCTGAAAAAGTTTGGCAAGATTGCCAATTGCTTTATATCTGTTCGCCAGCCAATCCAAGTGGCTCAGTCATGAACGAAGCGGATTTTGAAACTGTTTTAAAGCTGGCAGAAAAATACAATTTTGTCATCGCATCAGACGAATGCTATAGCGAATTGTACGACGATGAAGCGAATCCGCCCGTTGGTTTATTGCAAGTTGCCTACAAAATGGGGAATCGTGATTTCAAACGTTGCGTGGTATTTCATAGCCTGTCGAAACGCTCGAATTGTGCGGGTTTGCGCTCTGGATTTGTGGCAGGCGATGCGGAAATTTTGAAAAATTATTTTAATTACCGAACCTATCACGGTTGCGCGATGTCATTGCCAACGCAATACGCTAGCATTGCCGCATGGCAAGACGAAACACACGTTATTGAAAATCGACGTTTGTATCGAGAAAAATTTGCCGCCGTTGTCGAAATTTTAAAAGACGTTTGCGAGATTCAAAAACCGCCAGCGAGTTTTTATATTTGGCTCAAAACAGCGATTTCAGATACGGATTTTGCACAACAGCTTTTTGCTCAAGAAAACGTCACCGTTTTACCAGGCAGTTTTTTATCGCGTGAATTTGCAGGCGTAAATCCAGCCGCAAATCATGTTAGAATCGCGCTAGTCGCGCCGCTTTCAGAATGTATCGATGCCGCGCAACGCATTAAAAATTTTATCAACAATCTAAAAAAGTAATCATGTCAAATTTAGAAAACATTATTAACACGGCTTTTGAAAATCGCGCTGATATTACACCTAATAGCGTTTCTGCCGAAGTGAGAGAAGCTGTTACCGAAGCGATTAACTTGCTCGATAAAGGTCAATTACGCGTCGCTGAAAAAATTGATGGCGATTGGGTCACGCATCAATGGTTAAAAAAAGCCGTGTTATTGTCTTTTAGAATCAATGAAAACCGTCTGATGGATGGCGGTAATACACGTTATTACGACAAAGTCGAAAGTAAATTTTCAAGTTATAGCGAAGCGGATTTTGCTGCAGGCGGTGTGCGAGTTGTGCCAAATGCGGTCGCGCGTCATGGTTCATTTATCGCGTCAGGTGCGATTTTGATGCCTTCTTACATCAACATCGGCGCATACGTTGATAGTGGCACGATGGTAGACACTTGGGTAACTGTGGGGTCATGCGCTCAAATTGGCAAAAATGTGCATTTATCGGGTGGCGTGGGAATCGGTGGCGTATTAGAACCGCTACAAGCCAATCCAACTATTATTGGCGATAATTGTTTTATTGGCGCACGTTCTGAAATCGTGGAAGGTGTCATTGTAGAAGACGGTTGCGTCATTTCAATGGGCGTTTACATTGGACAAAGCACCAAAATTTTCAACCGTATGACCGGTGAAATCACTTACGGACGCATTCCAGCCGGTTCAGTTGTGGTGTCAGGTAATTTACCTTCCGCAGATGGTTCTTACAGTTTGTATTGTGCGGTAATTATTAAGCAAGTTGACGAACGTACCCGCAGTAAAACCGGTATTAACGAATTATTACGCGATTAAAATCTCGTATTTTTTAAAATGCAAAAAAGCCGCCCTTAGTTAATTCTAAGGGCGGCTTTTTCATGTGCTAATAAGCTAAAAAAGCTAATTAAGCAACAATATCTGCTTGTGCAAGTGTTGCAATACCGGTTAATACAACAACTTGATCAGCTGTGCCAGCACCTGTGGTATCTTCAAACAAGTAACCTGTAGTCACAGCTGTTGCGCCATTACCTGTTGTGACAAATTGGAAAGAATAATCTTGATGCCCAGGCGTTGCTTTTGCTAAAGCCGCTAACGCAGTATTTGCCGCTGTTTGAGCAGCTGCAAAATCTTTAACAGCAGTTGTTGCTTTAACGAAGTTAGTTGCAGAACCCGCAGCACCTAAAGATAAAGTATCAACACCTGTGGTGAAATCTGTGATGGTGTCTGCTGTTTCAAGTGTGATACCTGAATCTCCTTTTGCAACAACAAATTTATCCGCTCCTGCACCACCAGTTACAGAATCAGCACCTGTACCACCAGCTATTGTGTCATTGCCGTCATTACCAAAAATGGTATCGTTACCTTTACCGCCTTTAATTAAGTCGTCCCCAGCAAGTCCACGAACTGTTGCACCTTTATCTGTTTTGATAGTGATGCTATCGTTATCGTTTGTACCACTTAATACGCCGGTAGAAGTGATATATTGACCTTTTAAAATAGCAGGTTGATCACTTGCCGCACCTGTTTTTGCATTGTATGACGAGTTAAAGTTTTGATCAGGTAACGTGTCAAGCCCTAAATTCAATGAATTGAATACGTTTAAAACTTTTCCATCAGTTGAACCTGATCCGGCAGTAGTATTATCAGTGCCTGTAGCTCTTGCAACATCAAGGAACTTCACAACATCAAATGAATAATCCGCATTTTCACCGTGTACTTTTAAGGTACTGACATCGTAAGTATCACTAGTTTGAGTGCGTGTTGCTGCAATCGTTGAAGGATTTGCTACATTTATAACACTACCTTTATCGTTGAAGGCTTCTTTGTGAACGATTGTGCCACTTGCTGTAAGTGAGAAACCATCTTTAACTAATGCAAATTTAGGAATATTTGTAGTTGTTGTTTCACTGGTTGTTGCGCCAGATGTTGTTGATGTTTTTGTTTGCGACACAACATAGTCAAGACCGGTCGTTTTGCCTTGAGTCGCAACATCTTGATAATTGTAAACATCACTTACTTTCTTTACTAAATTCTCACCGCTAGACGTAAAATTGGTCACAGCATCTAAAGCAGTTTGAGTGTGTGAAACAATTTTGATACTTGGATCAACGTAAGTATAGACCTTATCGGTTGCATCTTTGAATGCTTGATTGCCTACGGCATCTTCGTTAAAAGCATGTTTTGTAGCGAAACTGTAAGCAGAAGAAATTTTTTGGTTTGTATTTGTGTAAACAACATTGCGATTTTGATTAAGTGCATCAACAGATGAACCAAATTCTGTATTTACAGTGCTACCATTTAGTGCATTGTTACTTACATTAACTGCTGTAGTTGTTGAGCTAATTGCTAATTTGTCGTTATCTGTCCCAGTAAAAACAATAGATTCTGCAACAGTGCCGTTACCAGCAAAAGGTGCAGCACCAGATGTGTTTTCAGCAATAGTTAAACTTCCAGTACCCACTTTTCCCTGTAAAACATAAGATGCTGGTGTTCCACCTGCAACTTCTGTTAATGTCGAAGTTGGTAGAATTGCCGCAGTGTAACTCGCCACATCTTTTGCAATCAAAGACGTACCAGAAGCAGGTAAAACAGGGCTAGTAACAAGTGCTGCAATTGAAGATGAAAATGGAACTGTAGTGGTTGCTGTTGCTGCAGCAGAACCAACTAAAGTTGGACTTGCAAGCACAGTAGTGAACACGTTGGCAGCTGGATTTGCCGCTGTCTTAATAGCAGTTTGTTTTTGAGTTAATTCGTTAATCATGAGAAGTCTCTCTTTTTTCGTGAAGAAAAGGTGTATTAGCTTTAAAAAAATTTAGCTAGTGAAAATATATTATATTTAACAGGCTAGTGCAATTTGTTTTTAAAGTGAATTATAACATTGCATAAGCACAATCAACTAAAAATTGCCGGTTTCACTGGCAACTGTGATTCATTGTAAAGCAATCTACTGGGTAAATCACCCTAAACAAATTTGTTTCAAATTATTCATCATGAACGCCACTGCCATGTCAAAAATACATAACTAAAGTACACCATTTTCTAACACAGGTATAACCCAGTATTGAATTCCAGAATTTTCAAAACTTTCACGTAATTGTGAAAGTAATTTTACTAAATTCTCATCATCCACATATACTTGAAAGCATATTCGCTTTTGCCTTCCTGTTACTTGTTCAGACAGTGATAAACCTTTGTTTTCATGATGATGCGAGAAAACAATCGAACCAGAAAAG
>DALYHZ010000020.1:0-14155 GCA_031970635.1 Methylococcaceae bacterium
GTTTTTTTACATGCTCAAAGGAAAAATGGTTTCAACAGGCAGTGCGGACGCGGTTTATCGAGATATTTCGGGCGATTTTTCCTATTTACCGCCGCGCGATGAAGCGGTTTTGCGTGATTGGATTGCAAGTCCTTATAACGTGTGATGGAAATTTCGCTAGCAACGGCTTTTGATGTTCCTGCGTTATGTGATTTGCTCTCGCTGTTATTTTCACAAGAAGCCGATTTCCAACCTGATTACGAAGCGCAACGTCGGGGTTTATTGCAGATTTTAGAAAATCCTGACGTGGGCGTGATTTTGGTTGCGCGACAAAAAAATCAAATTGTGGGAATGGTAAATTTGCTTTTTACCGTTTCCACGGCGTTGGGTCAGCGGGTGGCGTTACTCGAAGATTTAGTGATTTTGCCAAATCAACGTGGCAAAGGGATTGGCTCTAAACTTTTAAAAGAAGCCATCGAAATGGCAAAGTTGCATGATTGTCATCGAATTACCTTGCTCACCGACTTAGCGAATGAATCCGCACAGCGGTTTTATCGAAAACATGGGTTTAGTTTTTCGGCAATGATTCCGATGCGGGTGTTGTTGTAGCCACATTTAACAAACAACCACATTTAATCTGATTGCCAAGCGTGTGAGTTCAATATCATTAGAAACGCCCAATTTACTTTTAATTTGGTAATGACAATTACAAACCGTTTTTGGGCTGATATTTAAAACCTTGGCGATTTCTTCTGTATTTTTTGCTTCGACTAACAATCGTAAAATTTCAAACTCACGAGTTGTTAAAGATTCTAACGCGATACGTTCATTGTCGATTTTCTCTAATGCCAAAACCTGCGCTATATCTGGACTTAAAAAATAACGTCCTGCATAAACTTCTCGAATTCCTTGTAAGAGTAAAGAAGGTGAACTACTTTTCGTAACATATCCTAAAGCACCCGCACGAGTGGCTTGCAGGGCGAAATTTGAATTTTGGTGCATGCTGAACACTAAAATTTTTGCTTGATTAGCACGTTGTTTAACACGAGTAATTAACGCCAAACCGCTTATCGTTGGCAACGAAATATCCGTGACAATAACATCAGGATTACATTCTTTAAAAAGCTCATACGCTTGATTACCGTTATCGGTTTCGGCTATCAGTTGCAAATCCGATTGTTTTGAAATCAAACCACGATAACCTTCTCGAACAATCGCATGGTCATCAACCAGCAAAATTTTAATCATGATTTGTTTTCCTAAATGATGGGCAGTGATACCAAAACAACTAATCCATGAGGTTGGTTAATCGTAAATGAAACTTCGCCGTTTAACGCCGCCACCCGTTCATGAATACCAAACAAGCCAATTCCCGATTTGTTCTCAAACGGTGGCGTTGTGGCTATGCCGTCGTCTTTAACACAGAAAATAATGTTGTCATTTTCAGTTTTTAACGAAATAGTAACGTGCGTTGCATTGGCATGTTTTACGATATTAGTTAAGCATTCTTGCGTGATTCTAAACAATGCCACAGATTGCGATTCAGAAATGGTTTTACAATCGCCTTCAATGTTCAATTTGTAAGACACTTTGCCATTATTACGATGATTCCAATCCAAAACTAAACTGCTCAAACTTGCAAAAAGTCCTAATTCATCCAATTCAACAGGTCGCAAACGGGCTAATAAACTGTGAATAGAATCCATCATGTGTTTTGTAATAGGGTTAATTCGGTTAATTTCATCGCTTAACTCAGGACATTTTTCAGCGGCGGTATAATTCACCGATGCGGCAATGGCGTTAATGCCTGCTAAACATTGACCAAATTCATCGTGCAATTCGCGCGATAAATCACGTCGTTCATCTTCTTGCAAAGTCATAAGTTTTACGATGAGTTGTCGTCGGTCTTCTAATAATTGTTGCTGACTATCGGCTAAATGATTGACAGCATCCGAGATAATTTGCCATTCGACAATATCAAATAATGGCAAACGATAATTTAAATCTCCTTTTCGGATTCGTTCTAAACCATCCACAATTGCACAAGTCGGTTGCACTGTGCGGCGCACGCTCATAAAAATCAAAAAAGAAATAGCTAGCGTTGTGACGGTTGCCAATCCAAAAAAATGACAAATATCTTCCCATGCTTGCGCGATTTGTTCATTTTGATTTGCAGAAATTGTGAGCGTTCCATACGGTTGATTATTGACGAAGATGGATTTTGAAATTTCCAAATTTGATTTAAAAATCCAGCGGTAAAATTTTGCAAAAAGGCTTGTTGTATCAAACGTAATAAATTTTTCACCATAACAAAAACGATAAGTTTTACTGTTTTTATCTGAAACAAACTTAACGCACATTCCCGCTTTGTTATTTGTCTGTTTCCACCACGAAAAATTAGGTTCTTGATTGGCAATAAGTTGTGTTTGAACCAAAATTTGTTTGCTTAATGAATCCATTGTGAGTTGCATCGCTTGCTGTGTTTGGTGGTCACTGCGATATAAAACGTAAGCCGTTGTGATAAATAAACTCAATAAAGCAATCGCTATAAGTTGTAAGGCAAAATGAAATTTAAGGTTCATTGCAACGCTTTGGTTTGTAAAAAGTATTAGCGATTATTGGCAATTGCCTTTTTGGTTACAAGTGGGCGAGTTGAAGTCGGGCAAAATGCCCGTGTTTTACGGGCAAAAATCGGGTTACAGCATTTGACTTCGTTTTTAAACTGAAATTGTTTTTAAACTTACAACTAAGGAAATTCAAATGTTTAATGATGCAAATATCAACTGGCAAACACTCGGTAATTTTGAACATTTACTTTATTCAATTCTTAACATTGATGAACAAAACAAAATCGTTGATGTGATTTTTAAATTTGCGGCAAATCAGCAAATCGTTTTGCATCGGCACAAAGTGCTTAACCATCTTTTTGTGATTCAAGGCGAGCATCATATTTATGAAGCCAATGGTAAGTTGAAAGAAATTCGCCCCGTTGGTAGTTACACCATTAGTCAACCAAGTGTTGAACCGCATCGAGAAGGTGGCGGTGATATTGATGTGATTGTTTTATTTAGTATTCGTGGGGATGATGGCGTTTTTTATGAAATTCTCGATGATGATTTGAATGTCATCGCAACGCTTGGAATGCAAGATTTTATCGAGTTGTATAAAAATCAAAAATAAGTGCTGTGTTATGAAGCGATTGAGATTTTTGGTGATTTCATTCGCTTCGATAGGCAAGAAATCTGCAAAGTGGTAATTTCTCGCACCACATTTTCACCAATTTCGCGCGGCAATTGTGCCAGTTCTTTTTTTGCACTCGACTTAATCTCAATGCGATAAGTCATAGCCTAACTCTTGCAAAACGTTTTCAAACGGTTGTGCAATTTCATTTCGTCGCTCTGCAATTGCGGCTAAATCTTCCAAATCTTCAGGCAATTCCTGATAGTCCGTTAGCGATAGAATCACGGATATTTTTTCTCCATTTTCGTTTGTAATGTATTGAGGTTGTGCGTGCATTTTTTCACCTTCGATTTTTTGTTCTCCTGAAAATTAACCAAATCATTTTTTTCATCCACATTTTAAACCAGTTTTTGATACACTTTAGGCGAACTAAACTTTACATAAAAAGTAAAAATTATCGACCACGTGCAAAAAAGAGTTTCGCTTAAAAAAGCGAATTGGAATTTTAAAATAAATCTGCTTCTTTGAAAAAATCTGTGGTAATTCGTTTTCGAATTTAGATGAGTAGGAAGATGCAAGTGAATTTGAGGACTGTAAAATGTTTATAAAAGAACTAATAATTTCAAATTTTAAAAGTTTTAACGGTAATGTAAATCCAATCACGTTTAATATCCCTAATGGAAACATCGGTAGTGGTTTGAATATATTTGTGGGCGAAAATAACACTGGAAAATCAACTGCTTTTGAAGCAATTGATTTTTTAAGAAATGGAACCAAAAAAAATATAGATAACATTAAAAATAAAAATAATTCTGACCATGCAGAAGTAACACTGACTTTTACTGGGAATGTGCATGAAACCATAGATTCTTTTGCTCAAGATAACAAGAAAGCTATTTTCAAAAAATATCCTTATCAAGATGATAACGGAAACTTTTTGTTCAAAATATCTAGGTCAACTAACGAAATTAAAAATGTTCTGTTATGGGATAACACTGTACAAAAGTGCAAAAATGAATCAGGAATTGATGCTCCAATAAAAAAAATGTTTGAAACTAATTTTGTATGGGCAGATACAAATCCAAATGATGAAGCCGCATTCGGTTCTACAACTATATGTGGAAATTTACTAAAAGAAATCGTCAATGGTTTTGTGGAAACAGAAGACTACGGAGCGTTTAAAACAAAATTCAACCAGATATTTAATGATGATGATTCAGGCTTGAGAAAAGAACTTTTACAAATTGAACAGCGAGTTCAAGCCATTTTTTCTGACCAATTCGGTGATGCAACAATTAAATTCCATCTCGATGAATTGAAAATTGAATCTTTTTTCAAAAATACAACAATTAGAGTGAATGATGGAATTAACACATCAATGGATGAAAAAGGAAATGGAATGCAAAGAGCAGTCGTTTTAGCGTTGCTTCAAGTTTATGCAGAAGAATTAACAAAACATCCAGACGATGATAATTTGAAAAAACCGTTTTATTTATTCATCGATGAACCCGAAATTTGTTTACACCCTAAAGGTCAAGAAAAACTATTAAAAGCTCTATTAGAAATTTCAAAAACAAGACAAGTATTTTTAACAACCCATTCGCCTTATTTTTTAACATCCAATCATTTAAAAAATATAGGACTGCATATATTCACTAAAAATGGAGATTCTTCTCATGTGGAATCGGCAACAATTGATAAGTTGTTTCCTTGGAGTCCTACATGGGGTGAAATCAACTTCAAGGCTTATAAATTACCAACTGTAGAATTCCATAATGAGCTTTATGGTCGCCTACAAGAGCAAAATCAAGTAGGTACTGAAAAAGACTTTGAAGATTGGATTAAAGGTCAAGGTATTACAGAATCAAAAAGTTGGACAAGAAAACGCAATGGTACAGAATCTTCTTATAATGTCAGCTTACAAACGTTTATCCGAAACAAGATTCACCATCCTGAAAATATCACTATGCAAAATCATGAATATACAGCTGATGAATTAACACAATCCATTGAAGAAATGATTAGGTTACTTTGAAATTTCACTGATTCTCCCCAAACATCAAATAACAATTTAAAATTTGAAAACAGGCAAAAATCAGTTGCGTTGACGAATCGAATCTCATAACACAATGCGACAAAATCCTCCTAAAAAATCACCTTTTGTCGCATTTCCTACAATTCAAAACAAAATAATTTTTCATAAAATCAATTGGTTATATGGTGGCACATCCATTGCAGTGACATAACAAACACACATGGAGTTATGTCATGAAAACCAGTAAAGACATTGCAGAATTATTAGACGAACCCGCTTGCGAACATAACAAAAAAGAAAAATCAGGTTGCGCGAAACCTAAACCTGGTTCGACGGCTGGCGGTTGTGCGTTTGACGGAGCGCAAATTGCGCTGTTACCGATTGCCGATGTCGCTCATTTAGTTCACGGTTCAATTGCTTGCGCGGGCAGTTCTTGGGATAACCGAGGCACACGTTCATCGGGTTCACAGTTGTATCAAATCGGCATGACCACCGATTTAACCGAACAAGATGTCATCATGGGACGTAGTGAAAAACGTCTCTATCACTCCATCAAACAAGCCATCGATAGCTACAACCCACCTGCGGTTTTTGTTTATAACACTTGTATTCCTGCGTTGGTTGGCGACGACATTTCAGCGGTTTGCAAATCGGCTTCTGAACATTACGGCGTTCCTGTAATTCCGATTGATTGCGCGGGTTTTTACGGCACAAAAAATTTAGGCAATCGCATTGCAGGTGATGCAATGGTGAATTATGTCATCGGCACACGCGAACCTGAGCCACAACCGCAACATCCCAATTATAAAATTCACGATGTCAATTTAATCGGCGAATACAACATTGCAGGCGAATTCTGGCAAGTTTTACCGTTGCTCGATGAAATGGGTTTGCGCGTTTTATGTACATTGTCAGGTGATGCGCGTTTTCACGAAGTCCAAACCATGCACCGCGCCGAAGTCAACATGATGGTTTGCTCAAAAGCGATGGTTAACGTTGCGCGAAAATTGCAAAAAGAATATGGCACACCGTGGTTTGAAGGCAGTTTTTATGGCATTAGCGATACCAGCCAAGCGTTACGCGATTTTGCAAAAAGTTTGAACGACGAAGATTTAGTACAGCGCACTGAAAAAATCATTGCCCGCGAAGAAGCAAGCATTCTTGCCGCACTTGAACCGTGGAAAGCGCGTTTAAAAGGTAAGCGCGTTTTATTGTTCACAGGCGGCGTAAAAAGTTGGTCGGTGATTTCGGCGTTGCAAGATTTAGGCATGGTCGTTGTCGCAACAGGCACGAAAAAATCCACCGAAGAAGATAAAGCGCGAATTCGTGAACTCATGGGCGAAGAAGCGATGATGATTGAAGACGGTAGTCCGAAAGCGTTGCTCAAAATTGTTCGAGATTATAAAGCCGACATTCTCATTGCAGGTGGACGAAATATGTACACCGCGCTCAAAGCGAAAATCCCCTTCCTCGACATTAACCAAGAACGCGAATTTGGTTACGAAGGTTATCAAGGAATGCTTGAACTCGTGCGGCAACTCGCTTTAACGCTAGAAAGCCCTATTTGGGAAGCGGTGCGCTCACCTGCACCGTGGAAAACGGCAAAGGAGTTTTAGACATGGCTGACATCATCAAACGTAACAAAGCCCTTTCGGTCAATCCGCTTAAAGCCAGTCAACCTGTCGGCGGCACGCTGGCGACATTAGGATTTGACCGCGCGATGCCGATGTTGCACGGTTCACAAGGTTGTACGGCATTTGCGAAAGTGTTTTTTGTGCGTCATTTTCGAGAACCCATTCCGTTGCAAACCACCGCAATGGATCAAAGTAGTTCGGTGATGGGGGCAGATGAAAATGTAATCGAAGGCATTAAAGCAATTGCTGAAAAATCGAATCCCGCCTTGATTGTGGTTTTGACAACAGGTTTAGCCGAAACACAAGGCGCGGATGTGCATCGCAATTTAAAAGAATTCCGCGAAAAATATCCGCAATTCGACCACATTGCCGTTGTGATGGTGAACACACCTGATTTTACAGGTTGTGTTGAAACAGGTTACGCAGCGACGGTTTATGAAATCATCAAAGCGTTAGTGCCGAATGCGTCTGAAGCTGGCACAAAACCAAACAATCGTCCGCGCCAAGTCAATGTGTTAGTTAGTCCAACGCTCACAGCAGGCGATTTAGAAGCTCTGCGCGATACGATTGAACAATTCAATTTAAGACCTGTTTTTGTGCCTGATATTTCGGATTCGCTCGATGGACATTTAACCGAAGATGAATTTTCACCTGTGACCATCGGCGGTACGCCGATTTCAGAATTAAAAACGCTCGGCGAAGCGACCGCAACGCTGGTGATTGGTTCATCAATGCAAAAAGTCGGCGAACTGTTGAACGAAAAAACAGGCGTTCCCACTTATCAGTTTGAGCATCTTTATGGCTTGCAAGCGAATGATGATTTGATTCTGACGCTCGCAAATATCAGCCAGCAACCCGTGCCGCAACGCATCGAACGCCAACGTTCACAATTACAAGACGCGATGCTCGACACACATTTTATGTTGGGACAACTTCGCGTGGCGATTGCCGCCGACCCAGAACAACTCAATGCGTTTTCACATTTACTCGCTGGCATGGGCTGCGAAATTGTCGCGGCAGTGACAACGACGCATTCACCAATTTTTGCAAATTCGCCTTTGAAACAAATCAAAATCGGTGATTTGGAAGATTTAGAACTGCTTGCCAAAGAACACAAAGCGCAATTGTTAATCGGTAATTCTCATGCTGTCGCAACCGCAGAACGGTTGAAAGTGCCAATTTTACGCGCGGGTTTTCCGCTTTATGACGTAATTGGCGGTTATCAAAAAACGTGGATTGGTTATCGCGGTTCACGTCAGGCGTTATTTGATTTGGCGAATTTGGTGATTAACTTCGCGCATGAAGAAATTGAAATTTATAACTCGATTTATTCACAAAAATTTGATGTTGCAAAACAACACGCCTGCTCGCCGTCATGTCACTAGCTCGCCACATTTACGTTGTCAAAAACAACGAGGAGAACATTCAAATGGAAACCGCCATCAAAGTCGCTTTTGCAACGTCGGATATGTTGCACGTTGACCAGCATTTTGGTTCAGCCCAATCGTTTGCCATTTACGCGGTGAATCCTGAACAGGCTGAATTACTTGAAGCCGCACAATTTGGCAATCTCGCCCAAGACGGCAACGAAGATAAATTAGCCGTGAAAATTAAATTACTCGATGGTTGCGCGGCGGTGTATTGCCAAGCCATTGGAGCATCAGCGATTAAACAAATCATCGCGCAAGGCATTCAACCTGTAAAAGTTCACGAAGGCAGTCGCATTAAAAATTTAGTTGCTGATTTACAAAACGAAATGAAATCAGGCGCGACCAGTTGGCTGGCAAGAGCTATCAATCAAAACAAAACGCCTGACCCAAAACGTTTTGATTCGATGGCTGATGAAGATTGGCAAGAATAATTTTAAACACCAGAGGATTTACCCATGAGCGAATTAGTTGTTCAAGAAAACGACCCATTTTTAACGTCAGATATTGTTGTTGAAATTTTAAAACAGCTTCGTGCCATTGATACTTACGACACTTACGAAGGTTTAACCGAAGCGGCAATTATCGACCCGTTAATTTTGACCAAAGAACGCCGTCAAGCGATTCCTACCGTTGGCGACCCTGACGAAATCACAATGGCTCGAGTGAAAGTGTATTACAACGCCATTGCCACGTTGGTTGAGAAAAAAACCAAACTCATGGCAGTTCCCGTTATCAACATCACACATGAAGGTTTTGGACGCGCGTTAGTTCTCGTCGGCAAATTGATTGTGGTGGATAAAGTGTTGCGTGACATTCACCGTTTTGGTTTTCCAAGTCTTGAAGACATGTGCGTTAAAACCGAAGCGATTGTCGATAAAGCCGCCGAGTTAATTGAAAAATACCGCGAAGTTGCAGAAGCCTAAAATTCAAAGGAGTTTTGAAAATGACTGAAGAAGAACTCAAAAAATTAGAAAAAGACGTGAAAAAAACCAAACGTCTTGCCAATGAAAAAGCCATGGAATTGCACGATTTAATTGAAGACCGTTTGCCAGACGCTTACGGCGAATTGATGGGCATTGCTCAAGCCACTTTCGATGCTTGCAAAGAATGGGACGAAGCGAACAAAAAATTTCTTGCCGCAAGCGGCGCGTGAGGTAGAAAAATGAGTGAATTTGTAACAGGTACAACGTTTGGCGGCACAGTTTGGACACCCAATTACGTTTCGAATTTAAACCAAAAAACCTGCATTGCGTGTGGACGGTGTTTTAAAGTTTGTCCGCGCGACGTTTTCAATTTAATCGACAAAGACGAAATCATTGAAGAATTTGACGACGATTACGGTGATTTTGAAGACGATGACGACAACAGCATGGTCATGAGTTTGAAAAATCCAGACGATTGCATCGGTTGTGAAGCGTGTTCAAAAGTCTGTCCAAAAAATTGTTTTACTCATCAGCACAAAGCTATTTAGAAAGGAATTGCTGTTATGCCAAGACCAGAGAAACACGTTTTTATTTGTACGCAAAATCGTCCGCAAGGTCATCCGCGCGGCTCATGTGGCGCGAAAGGTTGTGCGAGTGTAATGGAAGAATTTATGAATCAAATTCAAAGCCGCAATTTGTTTGAAAAAATTGGTTTAACTAATACAGGTTGCATGGGACCTTGCATGTTCGGCACAAACGTTCTCGTTTATCCCGAAGGCGTGATGTATGGCAACGTGACCAAAGACGATGTGGCAACGATTATCGAAGAACATTTGCTTGGTGGAAAACCTGTTGAAGCCTTAAAACTGCCTGCTGAGGTTTGGTAAAACATGAAACGCGCAACAAACTTTGAAGAGCGGGTTTTATTTAGTCCTAACATGCCGCCTGCGGTAAATGAATTATTGCAAAATGCGGTCGCGTTAAGTCACACAAATAAACCCGAAGCCGAAAAACTTTTCCAGCAAGCAAAACATTTAGACGCAAGTTGTTTGCAAACGTATTTCGCGCTTTATAAGTTTTATTTTTATCAAGGTTTGTTGCGCGAAGCAGAATCCGAAGTGCTTGCCGCGTTACAAGAAGCGGCAAGACAAGGTAATTTTTTGAGTGATTATCAACGACTAGTTTTGCAATCCGATGTTGATATGTATGCAAGTGATGTGACCCTGTTTTATTTGTACAGTTTAAAAGCTCTCGCTTTTATCAAATTGCGTCAAGAAAAAGAAGCCGAAGCGCGTGTGGTGTTGTCGATAATACAAACACTTGACCCAGAAGACCGCGTTGGCGCGTCCGTGATTCAAAGTTTAGCCGATGCCATTGCCGAAGAGATGTCATGACAGAAAATAATTTAAGTTCCGTTATCGAAAACAAACGCGCTTTCGGCAAAGCGATTTGCCAACGTGTCAGCGAAGCGATTGTGAAATTAGGTTTTTCAGTGCAAACGCCGATTGTTTTGCCTGATTTTGAAACAGCGGAATTTCGTTTAGTCACCGATACCTTAACGCAAGATTCTAATTTAGTCGGTTATTGGTACAACGATAAAAAACAGCGCGTCGGACAAATTCAATTCAACAGCGACGGTAGTTTTTACGCGGAATACGATGTTGTGCAACCGCATCCAAGCAAAAAACAATTTTTTGTCGAAGCAATTAACGCTTGGGGACGTGAAGAGAACATCAAAACTGAAGCCAAATTACTTGAATTGCCACAATGACCAATCCAAAACATGTTTATGAATTACTGCTCGATTACTGCGACACAGACGCAGTGGTTGATAACGTAGTAATTGGTTTAGTTTGGACGCTTTGCCAAAGTCAACACGGAACAGGACTTGCGATGAGTCCGCATTTTTCCACGCGAACGTTGCCGTGGTCAGGTGATTTAGTGGGCAAACCGCTGAAAGATTTAGCCGCGTGGATTTTAGAGTGGCAACCACATCAAGCCAGCATTGCAATGGCGGCAATTAACAGTTGTTTAAACAATCGTCCCCTGTCCGATTCTGTCGCGCTCGATAACACCACGCAACATCCAAATCTCGCCGTTTTTGATTATTTTTTGCCCCAATTAAAAGGTAAAAAAGTCGTCGTCATTGGACATTATCCAAATATCGAAAAATACCAAGATTTAATGCACCTTCACGTTTTGGAAAAACAGCCCGTTGGCGACGATTTACCTGATAGCGCATGTGAATTTTTATTGCCTGAAGCAGATTGGGTATTTTTAACGGCGAGTTCTCTTGTAAATAAAACCTTTCCACGTCTTGCACAGCTTTCGACAAATGCCAAAACCATTTTAATGGGCGCAACAACGCCGTGGCTTCCGCAATTACACGAATTTGGCATTGATTATTTAGCAGGTGTTGAAGTCATTGACCAGCAAGCGTTATTTCACACCGTCGTGCAAGGTGGCGGTGTGAGAATCTTTAATCACGGTTTGCGTTATCGCGTTGCCGAATTAACGCCACAAAACAGCATGATGTGGTTAAAACAACAAATTACTGAGTGCGCCGCGCAACGAATAGAACTTAAAACCGAAATGGAAAATTGGTATGCGGCGGGAAACGCAAAACGTTTTCCAAAATACCAATTGCTCGAACAAGTCAGCGCACGTTTATCACGTCTTGATAGCAGTTATAAACCGCTTTGGGATAATTACGGCAATGGCTAATCTTTTTGAAAATCACCGTTTGTTACTTTTATATAAAGGCGACATCAGCGCGTTGACGTTGTTTGCTCAACATAATGGCAGTGTGTGTTTTCCTTCGCCGTTGCCCGTGTTATCTGAAATGCTGGAAACAGAAGATTCGGAAATTGATGAAATCAATCTTCACCCTGCCCTGCTACTTAAAGAAATTAACCAGATTTTTAATTTTGATGACGATTTACTCAAAATCGAACCCACTTTTTGTGAACAAGTCAGAACACCAAAAGGCAACATTACGGTGTATATCGCACGATTTACCTTGCTTGATCCACCACATCAATTACTCGAAAGTCGGGATTGCAAATTAAAAACGTTAATGGAATTAAGTCGTCAATTACCAACTGAATTAGAGTTATTGCGTCGTGCTTACGTCAAGATGATGGAAGGTTAAAACCAAAAATTATTTATCAATCTTTTTTACTACAGGAGACATATCAATGAGTGTTAATGCGATTAAAGAATTCTCTGCAAAAGCGAAAACGGATTCAGAACTTGGTGAAAAATTAAAAGCCGTTATGAAAATGAAAGAATTACGCGCGCTTTTTGAAGAATACGGTTTTGAATATCACGAAGATTCATTTTATCCGCCTAACGAACCACAATTTGTGGAAGAACAACTTTCTGAAAAAATGGTAAAAGCGTTATTACGCGCTTAAAAAATTATGTTTGATTTTATGGATATGGAATTTAACGAATCGGAAATGACCGGTTCGTCTGATTTTTATATTCCACAAGCCAGCGAATGTCTGCGGTGTGGGCAATGCGTGAGCGGTTGCCCAACATTTCGTTTATTTCAAATTGACGAAGAAACGCCCCGCCGCCGTATTCGCACAATCAGCAAAATTTTGGTTGAAGATTCGCCTGTTAGCGCAGAAGAATTAAACCATTTAAATAATTGTGTACAGTGTCGCGCTTGTGAAACAAGTTGTCCGAGCAAAATGGCGTATGGGCAACTATTTGATAGCGCACAAAAAAAATTACAAACGCCCGTAAATTTGTTGGCAAAAATAGCTTTTTATTTTATCGAACATAAAAAACAACGGGCATGGCTCATGCCATTTTTGAATGGGTATTTAACACTCGGTTTACGAAAACCGTTGCAACGTTTAACGATTTTAAAAAAATTCGGTTTAGCGAATGCAGAAGCCTTATTAAGTAAACCCGCTTTAAAATCATTAGTTGAATATTACGCAACCCCGCGCGTATCGCGTGGAAATGTAGCGTTATTTACCGGTTGTGTGGCAGAGCATTTTGACCGTGAGACGTTGGATTCGGCAATTCAATTACTGAATGCCAACGGTTTTAATGTTCAAATTCCTAAAGCGCAAAGTTGTTGCGGGGCAATTCATCAACACAACGGACAATCTGCGACACCTTTAATCGAAAATAATCTCGCTGTTTTCAATGCGTTAAATATCGATGCAATTGTTTACGTTGCGACAGGTTGCGGTGCGATGCTCAGTGACTATGAAGATACCGATTTCAAACAAAAGCTGTTTGATATTAACGATTTTTTACTGGCGAATTGGTCAGAAAATTTAAAATTAAAATCCTCCAATCTAGATGTTGCCGTTCATGAACCTTGCAGTGGGCGCAATATTCTCAAAAATCAACAAAACGTTTATGCGTTGTTACAGAAAATTCCAGATTTAAATTTTAAAGCACTTGTAGATAATCATATTTGTTGCGGTTCAGGCGGTAGTTATATGTTGACGCATCCTGAAAATGCCGCGCAATTACGCAATTTAAAACACCAAATCATCGACGATGCAAAAGTGGATTTTGTGGTCAGCAGTAATTTTGGTTGTGCGATTTTTCTTAATTCGGATAAAAATACCGTTAAGCATCCTTTGGTTTTATTGGCACAGCAGTTGTAAACTACGCGCCCAGATTTTTATTTCGGCGCATTTTGTTATGTTTTATGTCACGCAATCCCAAACGTTCGAAGACGTTATCAAAAAATCCCGTTTTATTAGCGTCATTACCTATTGTGAGAATGAGCAAGCCGTTTTACACGCGCTAAAATCGTTACAAATTCAACATCCACATGCTAACCACATTGCCTTTGCATACCGTCTTAAAACACAAGCAGGGATTATTTACCGTTTTCACGATGCGGGCGAACCTTCTGGTACAGCAGGTAAACCCATTTTTCAACACCTCGAAGGCAAAAATATTATCAATGCGTTAGTGGTGGTCATTCGTTATTTTGGC
>DALYHZ010000020.1:14181-17927 GCA_031970635.1 Methylococcaceae bacterium
TAACACGTGCTTATGGCAATACGGCAAAACACGTCATTGATACGGTTTCTTTGCAACCGTATATTGAAATGGCAACGCTACGTTTCATACTCGACTATGACCAATTTCAACCGTTTGAATACACATTGAAAAAACTAGATGGGCAAATTATCGAACAAGCATTTGCCGAACAAATTCGATTGACCGTTAAATTGCCTGTTGAAAAAGTAACAGAATTATCAAATCAATTTTCTGCTGAAAAAACTTAACGTCGAAAAAATAAATTCATAATGAGCGTTAAAAGGATGCTGATTACAATCATCGATGTGATAGGAATAAATACCGTTTTATTTTCATCACTGTAACGAATATCAAAAGGTAATTTGCCAAACCAATTCACCAGCCATGGTGCGTAATTAAAAATTAGTCCCGCGACCACGGAAATAATCCCTAACGTTATCAGTAATTTCCCCAATTCCATTTTTACACCTTTGTTGTTTTCAGCATCGCTTGTCGAATTTTAGTGGAAATGAATTTCGCGCGATTTGACAGTATCGCTTCTACGCAAAAGATAACGATCAGCTAATTTACCGGTTACGCGCGACCCATCGCTGTTAAGTTGCACCAAGGTATTTTCATCTTCAATCACATAGTTTCGTTTATCGCCTTCACCACGCGGCGTTAAAACAACGGTACGAGTTTCATCATCCCAAGTATATTTTCCTTTTTCAAAAAATTCGCGTGCGGATTCTCGGGTGTACTGTGTGACTAAGAGATAATTGTTATTTGTTTTAAGCGATAACGTGGTTTTAACACCAAGACAATCGTTACAGGGTAAAAATCCATAAAACACCCCACGAAACTCTTGGCTTTTGTCGACATGATTTTCATGATTTGCATGGTCAGTTTCATGCTGGCGCGTCATGGCTCGCGCCCGAAGCAGACTTTCTTGTTCCGTTTCTGCCATAACAGGCAAATGCGCGAAAAGTAAAACGCTCGATAAAATGAAGAGCAAATTTTGTTTTAATTGTTTTTTTAATGCTGGCATACGAGTTCCTTCGCAGTGTTGTGTTATTTTCAAGATAGGCAAATTCAGACAAAGACTTAAAAGCCCCGTTGCTAATTTTATCAGGATATAACAAAAAACTTGAGGCGTTACTCGTTAAGTTTTAAGCGTGGTGTTAATTCTCCACCGTTAATTCTAAACGGTAGCCATAATTAACCCGTTTTGCGACAGGAAGTTCATAAGGTTGTGTATTTTCTTTGGCACAGTGCGTAATCGAGTGCGTTTTAATTAAACAATAAACCGTATCACCTTCTTGCAACGCCATATCTCGACATGCGCCTAAGGTAATTTCAACTAATAAAGTTTCGCCACAATCGACTTGTACAATCAAACTGTGTCCATTTGGAAAAAGCGCACAAATTCGCCCTTTGATTTGATTTTGTATCGAAATGCCACGAATGTAATCACGCGACAACGCAATATCATTTGCACAAATAGAAACCTGAATTTGGTCACCGATTGCAACGTGCGAACATAACGGTAAAATTAACGGCAAGCCAAACGTATTTGCGCGAGTGCATCCTGCCGAATAATCATGTTCTCGAATTGTTACCGTTAAAACATTATTTTTACGCAATGCGCTATGTGTTTTTGTCATGACACAACCTCCTAAAATAATTCAAGCAGAACTCGGTCACAATTCAAACCATGTTGTAACCGAGTTAGTATCACGCTTAACTTGCGACCGCTAAAATCACAGCACCCGCCTTAAACACGGCCGTTGCTGATGCCCCTTCGCTTAACCCCAAGGTTTCCACACTGTCATTTGTAACCGTTGCGGCAACGAGTTCGCCACCGTTTAATTCAATATCCACTTCTGCATTAACCGCCCCTAATTTTACTTTTGAGACTTTGCCTTGTAATTGGTTACGCGCAGAAAGTTTATAACCACCAAAATCCGTCACAATGATAATTTGAGGTGCTTTCACTAATGCGATAACTTGCACACCATCTTTAATTGCCAATGATTCGATAGATTCTTTGGTAATCGAGGCGACGATAATTTCTCCGCCTTTTAAACTGACATGCACTTCCGCGTTGACCGCACCAACACGCACTTCGCTTACTGTGCCAACAAATTGATTACGCGCACTTGCTTTCATAATGATTCCTCTTTAGTTAATTTAAAATGGATGTTCCTTTAATCTGCACAAAAACCGCCGTGCCGATTTTCAGGTTTAAAACTAACGCTGACTTGCGCGTAATATGCGCGAGTAACGTTTGACTGCCGACTTCTAAACGCACAATACTTTGCCCACTTTCCCCATCGGCAATATCTTTCACAATTGCAGGCAATACATTCAGAATACTGGTGGCACGCGGCGTTTCTAAAACGATGCTAACATCTCGTGCATGAATTTGAACCCGTAACGGCGTGCCTAATGTCGCATCAATTGCAGGCAAACTCAATGAACCGCCCTCAAATTCCACGCGCGTTAAATGGAATTCGGTTTCGTGTTCTGCCACGGTAACATTCCAAACACTTGAGGCTTCGCGTTCTTTAGAATGCGGTAAATCCAAACGGCTCAATGTTTCGGATAACGTTCCCGCCGCTTGAACTTTTCCGCCATCCATTAACACCAAATAATCAGCCAGTTGTGCGACTTCTTGTTGCGAATGCGTAACGTATAAAATGGGAATGTTCAGTTCCTGATTCAAACGACTTAAAAACGGCAAAATTTCTTGTTTGCGTTTGAAATCGAGCGAAGCAAGCGGCTCATCCATGAGTAAAATTTCAGGATTCAAAACCAACGCTCGCGCAATGCCTACACGTTGTTTTTCGCCGCCTGATAAACGCTCTGGCATTCTGTCCATCAAATGTTCGATGCCAAGCAAATTCACAATATGTTCAAATTTTGCATTGTCAAAACGCGCTTTAATTCGTTTCAAACCAAAATTCAAATTTTCCCGAACTGTTAAATGGGAAAACAAATTCGCGTCTTGAAACACATAACCTAATGAACGTTTATGCGTTGGCAAAAAAACACCTGCATCGCTGTCTTGCCAAACATTGCCGTTGATTTCTAAATAACCTTCGTGTGCTTGTTGCAAACCTGCGATGCAACGCAACAACGTGGTTTTTCCACTGCCTGAATGACCAAATAAAACGCTAATCCCCGAATTCGGTAAATTCAAATTCACCGACAACTGAAACGCGCCGTAATCCAGTTTGAAACGAGCGGTAATGGTTGAATCAAATTTCATGAGTGTGGCGAAGGTAGTTTTGTTTTGAGAACGGTATAAAGAATTAACAGCACCGTGAACGAGAAAGCAAGCAAACCACCCGCTAACCAATGTGCTTGCGTATATTCAAGAGCTTCGACATGGTTATAAATTTGCACTGAAACCACGCGCGTTTTATCAGGAATGTTGCCGCCGACCATTAACACGACACCGAATTCGCCAACCGTGTGCGCGAAACCTAAAATTGTGGCAGTCAAAAAACCTGCTTTTGCTTGTGGTAAAACCACGCTAAAAAATGTATCGAGTGGACTTGCGCGTAAAGTCGCGGCGGCTTCGAGCGGTTGATTGCCAATTGCTGAAAACGCATTTTGCAACGGCTGAATCACAAACGGTGACGAATACAAAACCGATGCCACTACTAATCCCGCAAACGTAAAAGGCAACGTACCGATTCCTAACCACGTCGTGAATTCACCGACAATTCCATTTTTACCGAGCAAAACCAATAAATAAAACC
>DALYHZ010000021.1:0-8157 GCA_031970635.1 Methylococcaceae bacterium
TTGAAGCCTTGGTGCCTACTTATTACACGCATGCCGATGTGGAAGCGGGCGGTATTCGTGCAGAAAATCGTACCGGTGAAAAATGCTTTTTCCCAATGACGAGTTTATCTGTCGGCTTAGTTTCACCAATGACAACCATTCATTGTCATTCTCATGTTGATATTGCCGATTTAGCTTCTGAGTCGAAAAAAATGGCGAAAAAAATTGAAGGAAACAGTTATTTCGTGAATCATCGCCAAAGCCCAAAAACATTAGAAACGATTCAAGCCGCTAATGATAGACAAGGGGATTTTCATGAGCATGACACAATAATCAAATTACATTCTGTACGTTAATTGAGAAAAAACCGCCTCTGTTTAAAACAGAAGGCGGTTTTTTTTTGCGACAAATTTTATTTTTTCAATGCTCGTTGCCGGCGTGCTTCTTTAGGATCATTTTGTAATGGGCGATAAATCTCTACACGCTCACTTTGTTTTAATTCACGTTCTAATTCGCACGGCGTTGAGAAAATTCCGACATTCAACGTGTCGAATTTAAGTTCTGGGAATTGCGACAAAATCCCTGAAAACTTAATCGCCTCTGCCACAGTGCTTTTTTGTGGTACATGAACCAATAACAATGTTTGTTTTTCAGGCGTTGCGTAAACAACTTCCACATCTATCATGGCGCGTAAACCTCTTTAGCTCGTTGTGTAAATGAGCTGACCATTGTGTTGCAAATCTGATTGAATACAGCACCAAACGCCAAACTTGCCAATTTTCCCGATAATTCAAATTCTAAATCGAGTGAAATTTTGCTGGCATCGTCGCGCAACGCTAAAAAATGCCATTCACCAGTCAAATGCGAAAAAGGACCATCGAGCAACGCCACGGTCATTTTTCGTCCATGTTCTAACTGATTGCGTGTTGAAAATGCTTTTTGAAAACCGCCTTTTGAAATCGATAATTCCGCTTCAATCAAATCGTCTTCACGCTTAATAATTCGACTGCCGCTACACCATGGCAAAAATTGCGGATAGGCTTCGATGTCGTTGACTAAATCAAACATTTGTTGCGCGGAGAATTTAACCAACGCGCTTTTTTCTACTCGCGTCATTTATAACACTCCAATGACGTGCAAAAATACTAAAAAGATTGAAGCTGGGGCAACGTAACGCACTAACACGCGCCATACTTCGTAATTCGGTTTGCAAGGCATTTGTAATTCACTTTCGCTGTGTTCACGATTCATAACCCAGCCCGCAAAAACCGCTATGCAAAATCCACCAATCGGCAACATCAAATTCGCTGTTACATAATCGAGCAATTGAAAAATGGTGCGTTCAAAGAAGTGAACATTTGCCCAAATATTGAACGAGAATACCGTACCTAATCCTAAAAACCATGTTCCTAAACCTGTCCAAATGCAGGCTTTTTGACGTGAAAAACCTTTGTTTTCAATTAACCATGCAACAGCCGGTTCAATCAATGAAATCGAAGATGACAAAGCGGCGAAAACTAATAACACAAAAAACAAAATTCCCATCAACCAACCGCCCGTCATGTTACCAAACGCAATTGGCAATGTTTGGAAAATCAAACCTGGTCCTGAAGCGGGATGTAAACCGTGTTCAAATACCAGTGGGAAAATTGCAATGCCTGCTAGTAATGCAACGACAGTATCTGCGCCAGCCACTAAATAAGCCGTTTTAGCAATCGACACATTTTTGGGTAAATACGCGCCGTAAACCATAATCGCGCCCATGCCTAAACTGAGCGTAAAAAACGCATGACCCATCGCAGTTAAAACGGAATTGCGCGTCAAGGTACTAAAATCTAAATTGAACATGAAATGCAAGCCGCGTTCATAACTGTTTGTTGTCATCGCATAACCAACTAAGAGAAATAGCAATACAAATAAACTCGGCATTAAAAAACGCACTGATTTTTCCAAACCATTATTTACGCCACGTGCAACAATCCACATGGTCGCGCCCATAAATACACTGTGCCAAAAAATCAATTGCATCGGACTGGCAATAAAATTTTCAAACAACGTTTGGATACTCGCCGCATCGGCATCAAAAAAACTGCCGGTGAAGGCTTTAAAAACATACGCACTTGCCCAACCCGCAATTACGCTGTAATAAGACAAGATTAACGCGCCTGCAATAACGCCCATCCAACCAAGATAATGCCAATTCTTATCGGCTTGCGCTTCTTGGGTGAGTAATTCCATCGTTTCAATTGGATTACATTGACTACGTCGCCCCAACATTGTTTCGGCAATCATCACAGGAATACCAATCAATAACACACACGCTAAATACACGACGACAAACGCGCCACCGCCATTCTCACCCGTAATGTATGGAAATTTCCAAATGTTACCCAGTCCGACTGCTGAACCCGTCGCGGCTAAAATAAATGCAAACCGTGATGACCAATGGCTATGCGTTAAAGTGGTGTTTGTTGTCATAAAAGCGTTCTCTTATTTTCTTGGTTAATAGGCAAAAATATGCCGTACATTTTAAAACGAATTACCCTGAACTGTACGCATTTAACGCAAACAATAGACATAAAAAAAGGCTGGCGAACTTTTACATTCGCCAGCCTTCACGGATTGTTAATCAATTAGGCAATGACACTGCTGTAACCAAAATCGAATTTTGGAATATGGTTGTCTAACCAACCTTTAACCAATTGACCAACTTCTTCCGTAACTTCTGCCTCGCCGGCATGAAATTTCTTTTGTAAATCAGCACAAATGCCAATTAACGCGGTATGTTCTGCTTTATGTGAGTCAAACGCGGCGTAATTTTTCGCCTGCATTTCACGTTCTTCATGAGCAAAATGGTCAACGACATAAGCAATTAAATCGTCTAACTGTGCGCCAACTGCCGAACGTTCTGCACCACCTGTTGCTAAATCATAAAGTTTATTTAATTTGTCGAACAAAATACGATGCTCTTCGTCAGCAAAACCCACGTTAGTAGCGTATTTTTCAGCTGTCCAAGTAATTAAAGCCATAATTGTCTCCTCATTGTTATTGTTAAATACCGCAGGAAAAGTATGGATTAGATTTTGATGTAAGTCAATTTACAAAAAATACAAATTTTTCGTAGGCTAATACATTGAATTTCATCGATTTAATAATGATACCGACAAGCAATAATTGTGACTCTTTCATTTTGTACCGCATAAACAAGTCGATTGCTATCATCAATTCGTCTTGACCAATAACCAGCTAAATTTTCTTTTAATGGTTCTGGTTTGCCGATACCTTCAAATGGATTTCTAAGAATTGCATCTATCAATTTATTTATGCGTGATAATGTTTTTCTGTCTTGCGTTTGCCAATAAACGTATTGCTCCCAGCCTGTTACTGTCCATTCAATCGTTCTCAACATCAAGCAATTCTCTTTTAAAGGTTTGTCCACTACGATGTTCTGCGATTGATTTTGCAAGCATTGCCGCATTTGCTGGAGATTTTAAGAGATAAATGGTTTCCTGCCACGAATCAAATAGTGATTGCGGCATGATGACAACGTTGTCAGCATCTTCTCTGGTGACAAGCAATACATCTTGGTCATCGATAATGCGATTACACATTTCTTTAAAATGTGTTTGTACATTGTTGAAAGTGTTTTGTTGCATGTTTTTAACTCCGAAGTGTAGGTAGTTATTGTGTTTTCATAACATAACTTTGGTATGTTATGACGAGTCTCCATTGTTTTTACGAGTTATATATTTTTGGTATTTTTCTGAAAGTGTATAAACGTAATCAAAAATTGCGATAGTAAAATCAATGATGTCTTGAGCATTTTCCTTCGTCGTGTCTTCTTCTGAAGCGTGCGCCCCTATATTTCGTTCTTTTCTTAGAGCTTCTGCCCAATCAAAAATTCGTTGGTCAATAATTTCCTTTGTTTTTAGGTGTTCAAGTCCTTTCGCAATTGTGTGGTTTCCTCCTATTTTCTCTTTAATCAATCGTTCTAATGCCCGCCCACAAAGAACTGCCGCCGCTGAATAAATCCCATGAGAAAGACATTTTTGAGCGTCAGTTATGTCACGACGAGCAGTTACTGGTATTGCAGAGCTAATATCTACAGACAACGGTGTTGGCCAAAGGCGTTTTGCAGTTGATAACGACCAATTTCCCCACTCATTTTGATAATAACTCGCATGACCGAACAACGGACTACGGCAAGATGGACATGAAACAAGAAAATAGCCTTCTATTTCATCCATAGTTATCCAAGTTGTCGCTTTTGAACTAACCCTCACTTCACAGTGAGGGCAGTCAATTACTATATTTTCCGTAGCCACTTTTAATTTGTTTCTAAACGTACAAATTCAACAATTACGCACCCACAACTTTAACCCTTGCAAACTTCCGTTTCCCAACCTGATAAACATGTTGCGAACCAGCAGCAATTTCTAATTTTGGATTTTCAACTTTTTCGCCATCAATTTTCACCGCACCTTGGTTAATCATACGGATGGCTTCAGACGTGCTGGCGGTTAAATTTGCTTCTTTCAAAAGGTTGGCAATGCCTAAATTTGCGCCTTCAATTTTCAATTCCACCTTGTCCATTTCGTCAGGAATCGCACCACGTTGGAAACGCGCTTCAAAATTTTCTAACGCTTTCACAGCCGCTGCTTCGTCGTGAAAACGAGCGATAATTTCTTGCGCCAATTTCACTTTGTAATCGCGCGGATTTGCACCGTTTTCGCATTCAGTATTCCAAGCGGCAATTTCAGACATCGGGCGGAAACTGAGTAATTCAAAATAACGCCACATCAATTCATCGCTAATCGACATAATTTTGCCAAACATTTCATCGGGTGCGTCTGCGATGCCAATGTAATTGTTAAGCGATTTCGACATTTTTTGTACGCCATCCAAACCTTCTAAAATCGGCATCATCATCACGACTTGTGGTTTTTGTCCGAAGGCTTCTTGTAATTGTCGTCCCATGAGTAAATTAAACTTTTGGTCAGTACCGCCTAATTCCACATCAGCTTTCATCGCCACCGAATCGTAGCCTTGAATCAGCGGGTATAAAAATTCGTGAATGGCAATCGGCTGATTTCCTGTAAAACGTTTGTGAAAATCATCACGCTCAAGCATCCGTGCCACGGTATTTTTTGCTGCAAGTTGGATCAACTCGGCTGAACTCATCGCATTCATCCACGTTGAATTAAACATCACCGTTGTTTTTTCGGGGTCGAGAATTTTAAAAATTTGGTCTTGATAGGTTTTGGCATTCGCTTCAACATCTTCACGCGAAAGCGGTTTGCGCGTGACATTTTTTCCCGTCGGGTCGCCAATCATGCCGGTGAAATCACCAATCAAAAATAAAATTTCATGTCCTGCATCTTGGAATTGCTTAAGTTTGTTGATTAAAACCGTGTGACCTAAATGTAAGTCTGGTGCGGTGGGGTCAAATCCTGCTTTGATGCGTAACGGACGACCTTCTTCTAAACGTTTAACTAATTCCTGTTCTACTAAAACTTCGTGTGTGCCGCGTAATAATTCGCTTAAATCGGTGGTATTTTTGGTGTTCAAAAGAATGCCTCAAAAGAAAAATAAAAAAATCAGGAATGCCGCAGCATCCGCGTTAAACATAGATTATCATAGTTGACCCTTGATTCGATTCAACTGTCACAAATTCAAACCTATGTCATTTCTTACCGTTCTACAAAATAAAGGCAAAGTTTCCGCTTCCGATTTAAAAAAAGTGGAACGAATGCAAAAAACCGCTGTCGCAGAAAGTTTGCCTGCGTTACTCATTAAACTTGGACTCTGTTCAGAATTAGACGTTGCATTAGCGTTTGTTGAAAGTGGCGATTTTTCTAAAATCACGCCTGAGCAATATCCGTTAGAAAAAATCTTGCCTGACGATATTTCGCTACGCTTTTTAAAGCATTACCATTTGATTGGTTTGAATGCTGACGAAAACTCTCTCACGGTTGCCATGCTTGATCCCGAAGATGAATTTGTTTTAAACGCGTTACGTCTTGCGACAGGTAAAACCATTGTGCCGCAAGTCGGCGTTTTATCTGAAATCGATGCGGCAATTGCCGTGCAATATGAACAAAGCGAAACTAAAACGGATGCGTTACTTGATGATTTGAGTTTTGATGAATTAGGCGAAGAAGATTTGGCGCATTTGAAAGATTTAGCAAGCGAAGCTCCCGTTATCAAAATGGTAAATGCCATCATGCAACGCGCTATCGAAATGAAAGCCTCTGATATTCACATCGAACCATTTGAGCAGACTTTAAAAGTACGTTTGCGTGTGGATGGCGTGTTGCAAGATATTGACGCACCGCCGGTTAAATCAACAGCTGCCGTGATTTCGCGTATTAAAATCATGGCAAAACTCAACATTGCCGAACGTCGTTTGCCTCAAGACGGACGAATAAAAGTGCAAATGCTCGGCAAAGAATTAGATTTGCGTGTTTCGACGATTCCGACCATGTACGGCGAAAGCGTAGTGATTCGTCTGCTCGATAAAGAAAACACGGTCTTGGATTTTCAAGCCTTAGGTTTTGCAGGGCGACAATTGCAATTATTCCTCGATGTTCTCGCGCAACCACATGGCATTATTCTCATCACTGGGCCAACAGGTTCGGGTAAATCGACCACGATGTATGCGGCGTTAAAACAGCTCAATACAACTTCACGAAAAATTATAACCGTCGAAGACCCCGTCGAATATCAAATGGACGGCATCAATCAAATTCAAGCCAAACCACAAATTGGACTAACGTTTGCTGTGGCGTTGCGCTCGATTGTACGTCAAGATCCAGACGTGATTATGATTGGGGAGATGCGAGATTTGGAAACAGCACGAATTGCCGTACAATCCGCGCTGACGGGACATTTAGTGTTATCGACTTTACATACTAATGACGCAGCGGGCGGTGTGACACGTTTGCTCGATATGGGTTTGGAGGAGTATTTGCTGACTTCAACGGTGAACGGAATTTTAGCGCAACGTCTAGTTCGACAACTTTGCACCGCTTGCAAACAACCGTATGTTGCACCGAATGAAGTTGTTGATGAAATGCGTTTGCGGCGTTTTCAACCCGATGGCGAGATTACGCTTTTCAAACCGATTGGTTGCGCGTCATGTGGCGGTTTAGGTTATCGCGGACGACTTGCCATTATTGAGTTTTTGCCGATGACTGACCCGATTCGTAAATTGATTATGGCGCATTCTGAAGCGGGAAAAATTGAAGCCTTAGCAAGAGAAGAGGGCATGACAACGTTGTATGAAAATGGTTTGCAAAAAGTGTTGCAAGGCGTGACAACCATCGAAGAAGTCATGCGCGTGACAGCGGAGAATTAAGCATGACATTATTTTTTTACCAAGCAGTAAATAATGCTGGTGAAACCGAAGAAGGCGAACGTGAAGCCCTCGATGAAATCAGTTGTGTGCAGCAGTTGCAAGCCGATGGTTATATTCCAATTCGCGTCAAACCCGCAAAACGTCAAACTTTTCTAGGACTGAATTTAAACGGACAGCGAAACAAATTATCTAACAAAAGCATTGTGTTATTTACTGGCGAATTAGCAACGTTGCTCGAATCCGGTTTACCGTTAGATCGATCACTCATTGTGTTAATGGATTTAGCCAGCGATGAAACATTAAACAAACTTATCGGGCGGGTATTAGAAAAAGTCAAAAGTGGCGTGTCGCTTGCCGATGCACTCGAACAGCAAACCGGTGTGTTCAGCAAGTTTTATCTAAATATGATTCGTGCCGGTGAAGCCGGAGGAAATTTAGGCGACGTGTTAAGTCGTTTGGCGAGCTATTTAGAAAGTTCGCAAGAACTCAAAGAAACTGTCAGTACCGCGTTAATTTATCCGACTATTTTGCTCGTTATGTCACTGGCTTCATTATTCATTATGTTGACGTTCGTGGTGCCGCAATTTAGCGAAATGTTTGCCAGCGCAGGAAAAGCTCTGCCGGTTTCAACACAAATTGTGGTCGGATTAGCGAGTTGGTTGCAACGTTATTGGTGGGCGGTGATTGGCAGTGTTATTGGTGTCATGAGTTATTTTAATTTTCAACTCGCCAATCCGGACACAAAAAAAGTCTGGGACGGACGCTGGTTAAAATTACCGTTAGTTGGCGCGATGATTTTAAACAAAGAAGTTGCCAAGCTA
>DALYHZ010000021.1:8186-11092 GCA_031970635.1 Methylococcaceae bacterium
CTTTTAGGTAATGGCGTGTCGATTTTATCGGCATTCATTATCGTGCGTGAAACGGTTGATAATTTAGTCGTGGCAGCCGCGTTGCACGATACCGAAGAACAGATTAAGCAAGGTAAAACATTATTTGATGCGCTAGAGAAAAAAGCGATTTTTCCAAAAATGGCGATGCAAATGATAAAAATGGGCGAAGAAACAGGGCATTTGGAAGAAATGCTTTTGCGCGTAGCCACGATTTACGACAAACAATTACGGATGTCGATTGCACGAATGCTGGCGTTACTTGAGCCGGCGTTGATTATTACATTAGGAATCATGATTGCTGGAATTATCGTGTCGATTTTGCTGGCGATTTTGAGTGTGAACGATTTGGCGGTTTAACAAAATTAAAAGTGAGGGCAAGACAATGAAACAGTTATCACGAATGAGTTTTTTGATATTGATGGCGACAAATCAGACGGTCGTTTTGGCTGAAAATGAGACGAACGACATCGAACTTGAACCGATGCTCATTATTGGTAAACACGCCAGTCTTGCTTCTGCACAAGAAATTAAACAAGAAAAACTCGAAATTGTGGATTCGGTGGTTTCCGATGACATTAACAAATTGCCTGATTTTAATGTGACAGATGCACTTTCGCGCGTAACCGGTGTGCAGATTCTTCGTGACCGTGGTGAAGGCGCAGGCGTTGCGATTCGCGGTTTGACACAAATGGAAACGCTTTTAAACGGTCGTGAAGTTTTCACTGCCGGCGCAGGGCGAACGCTTGATTTTGCTGATGTGCCTTCTGAAATGCTTGCCGGTTTAGATGTTTATAAAACGTCGTCGGCAAATCATATTGAAGGTGGCGTAGGTGGGACGGTTGATTTACGCACACATCGTCCTTTCGATTTTGAAGAAAGACAAATTTTTGGTTCAGCGCGAGTGATTCATGGCGACCTTATTGATACGCAACGCCCACAATTTTCTACCTTACTCAGTGACCGCTGGAAAACAGAAAGTTTTGGCGAATTTGGCGCGTTGATGAATTTCACTTATCAAGAACGTGCCTTTCGTGAAGACCAAAAAAGTGCGGGAAATCCTATTGTTCGCAATGACATCATAGCAGGGCAAAATATTATTGCGCGGAATGGAACTTCAGAAACGTCGAGTTTAGGACATCGAGATCGCATGGCAAGTAATTTAACGTTGCAATGGCGACCATCGGATAATCTTGAGCTTTACGCCGAAGGCAATTATGCCGAATTCAAAACTATACAAAATTCTAATCAATTCAACGCTTCACCATCTTCGACATTCGTCGCTGGAAGTCCAAAACTTTTTCCAAATACTAATAATTTGCAAAGCATTAGCTGGCTTAATTCACCTGTTTCGATTCTTGGATTTGCAAGAGATATTACTGATAGAACTAAACAGGGGGCAATTGGCGGCAGTTGGAACAAAGATGCGCTAACGCTCAAAACCGATTTCAGTTACACGAAAAGTTTTAATAACTTGTTTTATTCTGGTCCTGTGATGAGCGGCACAGTCGCGCAATTCAACCAAGACTTATCTGGTTCAATTCCTGCGACAAGTGTTAACGGCACGGATTTACTCAATCCCGCTAATTTTCAATACGCGAGTATGGCTTATCGCGCTAGACCGTTTCATGGTGATTTAGCCACGGCACAAATCGATGGTGATTATGATTTTTCACGCGGTTTTATTAAATCGATTTCAGCCGGTTTTCGTTATGCTAAACGTGGCGCAACAAATGATAGCGGTTTGATTTATGGCGATGCGGCGGTAAAAGGGATTTCGGTGGCTGATAAATCAGGCTATGTCATGCCGAATCCAAATCAAGATTTTTTAGGTGGGGAAGGTACAAATATCAGCAATTATTTAATCGGCAATTTATCAACGGCGCGTGATGTGGCGGGATTGCGTAATACGTTTGGGATTACCACACCTATTCCTACGGCAGGGAATCCGCTTAGTGTTTGGAACATTCACGAAGAAACGCAAGCCGGTTATTTAATGGGGAAATTTGAAACTACCGAGTTTCCTGTCGATGGTAATGTCGGTTTGCGGATTGTCAGAACGCTTGAATCGGTAAACGGCAATCAAACCGTTCCAAACAGCGGTACGACACAGCCAATTGATTTAAATAGCAGTTATCTTGATTATTTGCCCAGTATCAATATGCGTTACAAATTTACACCAAGTTTGTATTTAAGAGGCGGAGCATCAAGAACTGTTACGCGCCAAAATTTTGATCAACTTTCGCCGTCGCTTACGCTGATTCGCAATACAGTCACGCCAGCTTTAAATCAAGGTGGTGCGGGTAATCCAAATTTAAAACCGATTTATTCTGATAACTTCGATGTTTCATTGGAAAAATATTTCAACAAAACCACATCGCTATATCTCACCGGTTTTTTGAAAAAAGTAGACGGCTTTGTTACGACTGTGAGCAATACCGAAACTTACGATGGCGTGAGTTATCAAGTCAGTCGTCCGCAAAACAACAATAACGCCACGATTAAAGGTTTTGAAGTGGGTTATCAGCAGTTTTATGATTTTCTGCCAAGTTGGCTAAATGGGTTAGGTTTACAAACAAATTACACATTCATTGATAGCGAAACGCCTAGTAGTTTATTAGGGCAAAAAACGCCATTGCAAAATCTTTCCAAACACAGTTACAACATTGTTGGCATGTACGAAAAAAATGGATTTTCGACTAGAATTGCTTACAATTGGCGAAGCAGTTTTTTGAGTGGGATTAACAATTTTGTGGGCGTTGGCGCACTGCCAAGTTACATGGATGGTTACGGTTGGTTGGATGCTTCAATGGGGTATCGGATTAACACGCATTTTTCAGTTTCAATTGAAGCAATGAATTGGGCATGGGATGCGCATACAAGTGTGG
>DALYHZ010000021.1:11102-17837 GCA_031970635.1 Methylococcaceae bacterium
ATTACGAAATTCTTATTATGAGTCACAGACAATGCCACAAAATGTCTGGGCTAACGACATGCAAATTGGTGGGACGATGACGGTTCGATTCTGATATGAAAATATCCTTACGTTCTTTGGTGCTATGGTTAATGTTTACATTTTGTGACATAGCAAACGCCACTGACACGCTCGAACTGTGGCGTAATAAAGTGAATGAAACAAGATTATTAGCAGAAAATAATGTCCCTTTAGCGTATGAACAAGCGCAAGCGTTACAAAAAATAGCACCAAACGATGCAAGTCCTATCGACCAAATCCATATTTTAAATGTGCTGGCGCGCGTTGAACTTTATGCAAGTTTAACGGATTTAAGTGCTGAACATGCTCAACAAGCCTTTGAACTCGCCCAGTTACATGATGACAAAGTTGGTCAAATCGAAGCGGATATGACAATTGCTTTAGTGGCAATCAATCAAGCAGATATTGATAAACAAAATAAGGCAGTCATTCATAGCATGACTATTATTGATGAGGTTGATCGACCTGATTTATTGGGTGAAGTCATGCTGAGAACTTCTATGATGTATCGTCGAATGGAGCAATATGAAGATAGTGTAGCCATTGCAGTGCAAGCCATGGAAATTGCAAAACAAAATAATAATCCGCTTGCTATGGCACATGCTTGCTTTGCGTTAGCCGCCGCTTATGACATCAGTGATAAATCTAAAGAAGCATTAGATATGTATGAAAAAATGCGTGATTACGCCATTGATGCCCATTCTAAATTGCTCGAAACAGATGCGCTGACGGGTGTTGGTCGCATGACGTTTAATTTGGGTAATAAAATCGATGGTGAACGTATTATACAAGATACCGTTAAGTCTTATCGTTCGATAGGCGCACCTTTTTATGTGGGTCACACTTTATTTGGGTTAGCTGAAAATTTGCACAAAATTGGGCGAACAACAGAAAGTGTGCCAATCATGACTGAAATTGTCGCCCTTTACGAAAAAGGTAAAAATAAAATTGCTTTGTGGTGGAGCTTAAAGTACAGAAGTATTTATTATCAAACGTTAGGGAAAACGCATTTAGCTATTATCGATGCAGAATACAGTTATCGATTAGCAAAAGAAATAGGCTTTCCTTATTATCTAAGCCAAAGCGCACGTCAAATGGCAAAAATTGCTGCTGGAAAAGGTGATTATAAACAGGCTAATCAGCTTAATGTTGAAGCCAGTGAAATGTCAGAAAAAGCAGTTAAAGAAAAGTTAAATACTCGAATTGTTGAATTGGCAAAACGTTATGAAATGGAAAGCAAGCAACGCAAAATCGATGAGTTAAATCGTCGTAATCAAATGCAGGCAAATGAAATCGAATATCGCACGCTACAACAGCGTTGGCTTGGTACCTTATTTGGTGGAAGTATTGCAGTTACAAGTCTTGCCATATTTTTTATGCTTCGTTTGCGTCGCGCTAAAGAAAAAATTGAATTGCTTAATGTAACGCTTGAACAACGTGTCTTGGAACGTACTGCTGAAGTGCATCGAAGGGCTAGTTATTTACGAACGTTTATGGATACATTGCCGATGATGGCGTGGATTAAAGATACAGAAAGTCGATTTTTGACGGTCAACCAAACGTTTTCAAACGTGACGGGATTCCCGATTGAAAAAATAGTGAATAAAACGGATCTTGATTTTTTTCCCATACATATGGCAGAAAAATATCGAGCTGACGATGCTGAGGTGATGGCAACTCAACACATGAAGGTGATTGAAGAACAAGTGCAAAATACGCAAGGCATTGTTTGGGTTGAAACAATTAAGGCGGCCATCGTAGACCACGAAAGAAATGTTCTTGGCACAGTGGGGATTGCACGAGACATCTGCGATCGTAAAGCAATGGAAGAAGCAAAAGAACGCGCCGTAGCCGAAGCTGTACGTTTAGCCACTTTGCGTAGTGAATTCATGGCTAGAATGAGTCATGAATTGCGTACGCCGTTAAACGGCATTTTGGGTTATACCCAAATTTTATTAAAAGAAGACCCGCAACATTCCGCATCTCATAAAATGGAAATGCTTCGTGTCATAGAGCAGAGCGGTGAGCATTTACTTAATCTAATTAATAACATCTTGGATTTTTCTAAAATCGAGGCAGGTAAACAAACGTTGAGTTTGAGTAATTTACGCTTGTCTGTTTTTTTACCTAATCTAATAAACATCATTCGAGTCCGCGCCGAACAAAAACTTATCAAGTTCGAGTGTGAAATTGCTGACGATATACCTGACATGATACGTGCAGATGAAGTGAGATTAAGACAAGTATTACTTAATTTACTGGCTAACGCGCTTAATTACACAGAACAAGGGCAAATCAGTTTGCGTGTTAGTGTTTTAGAATATGGTCGTTTACGTTTTGAAGTAAAAGACAGCGGCGTTGGTATTGAAACAGGGCAATTGGAAACTATTTTTCATCCTTTTGAACAAGCAATAGACAAACCCTACAATAATGGCGGTACGGGTTTAGGTTTGGCGATTAGTCGCGAAATTGTGAGGTTGATGGGCAGTGATATTGAAGTGATTAGTCACGTTGGAGAGGGAAGTATTTTTTGGTTTGATCTTGATGTTATTGTTGTGGCAACACCTGATACGATAAGAAACAAAGAACCTGCATTAAGTCGCGCCACTGAATCGACATTAGCCACACCCGAACATGTTTTAATTATTCCCCCTGTGGAAGAAATGAATATTTTGCATCATCTTGCATTAGAAGGCAGTATGCGTAGCATTATTGATCAACTAAAACATATCGCAAATCTTGATTCACGCTATCGCCCATTTGCAGAACGCTTACAGGCAATGGCTCAAAGTTACCAATCCAAAAATATTTTAGAATTGATTGAGTTTTATTTAAAAAGAGAACAAGAGAGATGAACAATAAAGTTTCTTCACTATCTATTGCAACCGTCTTGATTATTGATGACATTCTTACCAATCTTGGCGTTGCGGTAAGTCATCTTGAAGCACGCGGCTATCGGGTGGTGATTGCTCAAGAAGGTGAAGAAGGTTTGCAACGTGCCATTTTTGTTCAACCTGATCTTATTTTGCTTGATGTGTTGTTACCTGATGAGAATGGTTTTTCGGTGTGTCGTCGATTAAAAGCCGATGAGCGAACACGCGGCATTCCCGTTGTTTTTATGACTGCATTGTGTGAAGAGGAAGACAAACTGAACGGATTTCGGGCTGGTGGCGTTGATTACATAACAAAACCGTTGCGGATTGATGAAATGATGGCGCGTGTAGATAGTCAAATCATGTTACGCCGAATGCAAAAACAAATCATGCAACAAAATGAGTTGTTGCAATTGCATCAACAAGAATTAGAACAACGTATCGCACGTCGCACCGCCGAACTTACCACTAGCAACTTGTTACTTAAAGAAGAAATTATTGAACGGCAACGCGCACAAATGGCGTTACAAGAAAGTGAAAAGCAATATCGCTCACTGGTTGAAAATATCCCCGACACCATTGCTCGTTATGATAAAAATTGTCGGTGCATTTTTGTTAATCCTAAGATGATTGAAGAATTAGGTGGTGATTTAAGCCGAATATTTAGCAGTACACCAAGCGAATTATCAAGCGGTCGTCATGCTGTCGATTATCAAAATCGTATTGCTCAAGTCTTTGTTGATGGCAAAAACGCGGATTTTGAATTGTCATGGAAAACAATCAAAGGCAAACAAATTGTCAGTTACATCCGTTTAGTACCAGAATTTGATTCAGAAGGAAATGTTACCAGCGTATTATCTGTGGGTCGTGATATTAGCGAAATTGATGAGTATCGACATAGCATTCATCATCTAACGTTTTATGACACGCTAACAGATTTACCTAACCGTGCATTATTGATTGAACGTATGCAAGCCTCTAAATATGGGCAAAATTTCGGTTTGATGATTTTAGATTTAGATCGTTTTAAAGAAATTAACGATATGTTAGGTCGTCGCATGGCAGATAAGCTATTGTGTTCAGTAGCCGATAGATTATTACAAACCGTTCATATTCGTCACACCGTCGCACGTCTTGGCGGTGATGAATTTGCTATTTTATTGCCGCAACTCCATGAAAATGATGACATGATGGCAATTGCAAATGATATTGTTAGTGCGTTTGAACAGCCATTTAGAGTGGCGAGTCGAGAAGTGTTTGTATCAACCAGTTTGGGAATGGCGATGTATCCGCGTGACAGTGCTGATATTCACACGCTATTTTGCTATGCCGATTCGGCGATGTATCACGCTAAAAAATTAGGGCGCAATCATTTTCAATTTTATGAAAAAGAATTAACTGAACGCACAAGTGACAGAATCGAACTCGAAACCGCTTTAAGACGTGCGCGAAGTAATGATGAGTTAGAGCTTTATTACCAGCCACAAATTGAGTTAGACAGTGGGCATATTTTAGGCGCAGAAGCCCTTATACGTTGGAACCGAAAAGAAGCTGGTTTTGTTACGCCGGATAAATTTATTCCTATCGCAGAAAGCTCAGGTTTAATTATTAGTATTGGGGAATGGATATTGAAAACCGCTTGTCAAGCTGCTGTGGAATGGAATAAACAGCGACAAAAACCGTTAGTTATTGCCATAAATCTTTCCAGTCGCCAATTTTTACAAAATGATTTATTAACGACAGTGCAACAAACGCTAGAAGAGACAGGTTGTAAACCGGAATGGTTAAAATTAGAAATTACGGAAAGTTTGTTATTAAATGACAATGACGAAGTGTTACAAACCTTAAAAAGTCTTGATGCGATGGGATTAGCGTTGGCTATTGATGATTTTGGCACTGGCTATTCAGCGTTGAGTTATCTCAATCGTTTCCCGATGCGTCAGATAAAAATTGATCGCTCTTTTATCCATGACATCCCAGATATTAAAAATAAAGCAGAATTAGTCAAAGCTATGATTTACATTGCACAAGCCCTACATTTAGAACTTGTTGCCGAAGGCGTAGAAACAGAAAAACAAGCCGATTATCTTAAACAACAGGGCTGTCAAGCCGCACAAGGATATTTATTTGGTAAACCGATGCCGCATTCAGAATTTGAAACATGGTTAGCGAATGCTGATAAGTCATAAAAATGTTAGTGCGTATTATCTTTATTTTTTCGAGGCAAAAATTTAACCAATTTCACCGAGTTTTCATCTCGTTTTAAAATCTCTAAAGCGTAACCATGCAAACGAATACAAATGCCACTATTGGGTATCGTTTCCATAAACTCTAAAATTAAACCATTTAACGTTTTAGGACCTTCCGTTGGAAGTGTCCACTGTGTGATACGATTTAATTCCCGGACTGTCACGCTTGCATCAACTAAATAACTGCCATCATTTTGTTGTTGTACGGTATTTTCTTCTTCGGTAATCAATTCACCGACAATTTCTTGCAATAAATCATCAAACGTTACTAAACCTTGCACATCACCATATTCATCGACGACTAAACCCATACGAATTTTTTCTGTTTTAAAACGCAACATTTGTGTGTGAACAGGTGTACTTTCAGGAATAAATGTAGGTTTAGTTAATAGGCTAATAATGGTTTGTTTATCAAAATCTTCATGATGAATTTCGATTAACGCTTTGCGTAAATGCAAAAAACCCACTACACGATCAACATGTTGTTTGTAGACAGGCAGGCGCGTGTGTGAACTGTGTTTAATTTGCCAAATAATGGTTTCAATGGGCAGTTCTAAATCAATACCCACAATTTCATTGCGCGGTGTCATCACATCTTCAACCGTTGCAGATTCTAAATCTAAGATACCTAATAACATTTTTTGATAACGACTAGGCATAACACTTTCAGCCTCGCTAATAATGCTTTTAAGTTCGTCTTTATTTAAAGTGTCGTGATTATTTTTTGCAGTGTCCACGCCTATCCAATGCAATAGACAGTGTGCCAAGGAATTTACTAACCAAACTAATGGGTAAAATATTTTTAATAAAACGGTGTAGACCCATGCTGAGGGAAAAGCGAGTAATTCAGGTTTGATTGTTGCGAGCGTTTTTGGTGTAACTTCTGAAAAAATAAGCATAATCAAGGTGAGAAGTGCGGCGGCAATAGCCACACTGGATTCTTCATCTGCATACAGTTTTATTGCAATCACTGTGGCAATGGATGAGGCGAAATTATTGACAAAATTATTGCATAACAAAATTAGCCCCAGCACGCGATCAGGGCGTTGTAGCAATTTTTGCGCTTTGATTGCACCAGAATGCTTTAACTTTACTAGATGCCGTAATCGATAACGATTTAAGGTCATTAAAGAAGTTTCAGAACCTGAAAAAAAGGCAGATAAAACTAACATCAGTATAAGTATGCCAAACAGCATACCAAGAGGCATATCGTTCAAAGAAAATACTCGCGAAATTGTGAATAACTTGCTTAGTGTCTACGGTGATAAATTTTTGTCAAGCCCAAAAGTCAATGCGATTTTGTGTTTTTTAGTTTAAATTACATTAACAAAATGCAATAATGGCATGAGATAAAACACATTTTATTTTGTAGTATTGAGTTGTCTTTAGTTATGATTTGGCAAATAGTCTTCCTCTTAATTATCAACCGTGCCTTATAATAGCACGATAAAACCCTAGTTTAACTGAGTAAAAAGTATGGCGTTACTACCTCCTATTTTGTTAATTGATGATAATCAAACACGTGTCCAACAGGTTGAAATCATTTTTCAATT
>DALYHZ010000022.1:0-1031 GCA_031970635.1 Methylococcaceae bacterium
TGGTCGCCTGATTTTAAATGTGCTGCAAAGCCTGCAAAAACAGCCGCCATACCACCATTTGCAGGTAAAGCTTGCATTAAACGACCGCGTGCTGAAATCAATTTAATTGCGTCAGGTAAATCAAAAACACCCGCTAAACACGCTAACGCATATTCGCCAACACTGTGACCTAACAAAATATCTGGTTTTATTCCCCAACTTTCCCATAATTTTGCTAACGCATATTGCAATGAAAATAACAGCGGTTGTGTGTAACCTGTTTGATTAAGCAACGTCTCATCATCGTTAAACATGACTTCGATGAGTGATAACGGCATCTCATCTTTTAATAATTCGGCACACGCATCAAGCGCAACTTTAAAAATAGGTTCGGATTGGTATAACTGCAATCCCATTTTTTTTGTTTGCGAACCTTGTCCTGTAAATAAAAAGGCAATTTTTCGAGCTTCTTTTGCGATAGGCACATGTGTTTTTTCAATTTCATTTTGTAAACGTTGCTGTAAATCGCTGACGTTATCGGCAACAATCGCTACACGATACGCAAAGGCTGTGCGACCTAATGCGGTGCTGTAACATAAATCGGCAAGGTTTAATTTTGAACCTTCGCGTTCAATAAAATCAAAATAACGTTGCAGTAATTCCGTTAAAGCCGCTTCGCTTTTCGCAGACACAGTAAAAACTTGAGTATCTCTATTTTCTATTGTCGCAACCGTGTTTTTGGCTTCGGATAAAACAAGATGAGCATTTGTGCCACCAAAACCAAATGAACTAATCCCTGCAATACGCTGTGTTGTTTCCCAAGATTGCGTTTTTTCTGAAACGGCAAATCCCGTATTGTCGAGTTTAATGAGGGGATTGCGCGTCTCACAATTCAAATGAGCAGGAATTGTTTGATAACGTAACATTTGAACGACTTTAATTAAACCGGCAATGCCTGAAGCGGCTTCTAAATGCCCGATATTGGTTTTGACTGAACCGACATTTAACTTCGGTGCTTGATTAAAAACGCTCAACAACGCATCCATTTCAAT
>DALYHZ010000022.1:1070-4436 GCA_031970635.1 Methylococcaceae bacterium
AACTGACCATTTCAGGTGTGATACGCGCATTGGCGAGTGCTTTTTTTATAACATCTTGTTGAGCGGATAAATTCGGCGCAGTTAAACCATTACTTCGACCATCTTGGTTAATGGCTGAACCACGAATCACGGCTAAAATGGAATCGCCATCACGCTGGGCATCGGCCAAACGTTTCAATACCACCACGCCACACCCTTCGCCACGAACGTAACCATCCGCATCAGCGGCAAATGTTTTGCATTGTCCGGTCGGTGACAACATATTAGCAGTCGATAACGCAATCATAATTTGTGGCGACAAAATTAAATTTACACCAGCCGCTAATGCCACAACACATTCTTGTTCACGCAAACTTTGACACGCTTGATGAACGGCACCGAGTGATGATGAACACGCAGTGTCAATTGCTAAACTGGGGGCGCGTAAATCGAAAATATATGACAACCGATTTGCCGCAATGCTAAACGTTTTACCTGTGCTGGCGTAAGCGTCGATTTTATCCATTGAACCAAATTGCCATGCGGCATAATCATCCGTACTAATGCCTACAAATACGCCTGTTTCAGATTGCGCTAAACTTTCCGGCGCGATGCCGGCATTTTCCAAGGCTTCATAAGCTACTTCTAAAATCAAACGTTGCTGTGGATCGATGGCATCGGCTTCTTTATCGGAGATACCAAAAAATTCGGCATCAAATAAATCAACATTGTCCAAAAGACCGGCTCGAGGCGTATGAATTTGTGGAAAATCATTTACGTTCCAGCGCGATGAAGGAATGTCTTTAATGGCATTATGACCATTTACTAAATGTGACCAAAATTCTGTTGGATTCGTCGCATCGGGAAAACGACAACCCATGCCAATAATGGCAATCGGTGATTGTTCGACGCTTTTCACATTTGAAGAAGAGGTTGCCGTCGTATTTTGTTGTAACGTTTCCACATAAGCGGCTAATGTTGAAATGCTTGGATATTGCCATAAAAGTGTTGGTGATAATTCTAAAACATGACCGGTTGCCGTTAAAAAATCTTCCAGCTCACCCACTAAGCCAACCGCTAATCGTGACGAAAGCCCATAAGCTGAAAACACTTGATTAACATCGATACTTTCAGGTGTCATTTCTAAGGATTGAGCAAGTTTTGAAACCAACCATTCCGTTAATGTTTCTGACTTAATGCCTGCTGATTTGGCTATTTATTGTTGCCATTGTGCGTGTGGGTCAAAATCGTTTTGTAAAAAGGCTTGTTTACAGGCTTGCCGTTGTAATTTGCCACTCGACGTTTTTAAAATCGTCCCTTTTTTGAGTAACAATACAGCATGAACTTCTATTTCATGTACTTCTGCTAATGCCACCCGAATGGCTTGTAAAACGGTTTGATAATCCTCAACAGCTTGATTTAATTCAACTACGATAACCAATTTTTCCTGATTATCAACAGCTACCGAAAAAGCGGCGGCATGTTCAGGGCGCAATGCAGTATGGGCTTGAATTACAGTCCATTCAATATCTTGCGGATAATGATTTACGCCATTGATGATGATTAAATCTTTTAATCTTCCTGTGATAAATAATTCACCTGCACGCATAAACCCTAAATCGCCACTGCGTAAATAAGGACCTTTGCCGTCATCTGTGTAGGCGTGAAATGTGGCTTTTGTTGCAGATTCGTTATGCCAGTAGCCTTGTGCGACAGCTTTATCATTTATCCAAATTTCGCCAATATCGCCCTCGTCACAAATTTTTAAGGTGTCGGGTTTTACAATTTTGACTTCCGTCACTCCAATTGGTAGACCACAACTGACCACAGTGCCTTGAATATTATCGCTTTCGCGCTGTTTAGAATCTAATTGATGTAATAAAGGTAATGTTCCGATAGGTTTTGTGGCAACTAATAATGTGGCTTCGGCTAATCCATAAGCAGGATATAAATTTTCAGCATGAAAACCACACACCGCAAATTTTTTATTAAAAGCGTCGACGGTTTCCCAACGTACTTGTTCTGCCCCATTACTGGCAACTTTAAGACAACTTAAATCAAGTTCCTTAACTTGCGCGTCTGTAATTTTTTCTAAACAATACGCATAAGCAAAATTTGGTGCTTGGGTATGTGTACCACGGTATTTTGAAATGGCTTGTAACCAACGAAGCGGACGTTTCAAAAAAGTCAGTGGCGATAAAATATAACAAGGAACGCCTGTAAATAAAGGTTCTAATAATCCATCAACTAAACCGTAATCATGAAAATACGGCATCCATGTGACACTGATACTTTTTTCATTGTAATTCCATGCTTGTTGAATCTGTGCTAAATGATGTAACAAATTAGCATGACTCATCATTACGCCTTTTGGCGTAGCTGTTGAGCCTGATGTGTACTGTAAATAAGCGAGCGCATCGTCACTAATTTCGGGCATTAGCCAATCATCTGCGGACGCATTATTTAATTCTTCATAATCTAGCCAATGCTCAACCGAAAACGTTTCCATTGCTGTTTGCGTGGCATTATTCGATTGCTGTTTTATCGATTCGATAAGGTTGCCATCACTTAAAACCAAACTCGCTTGAGCGTCTTTTGCAATAGATTTTAATCGTGGTAATGTTCTTTTTAAACGAACCGTATCAGGCGGCGGTGCGGGAATAGCAATAACGCCTGCATAAAGACAGGCCGCAAACCCCACAATGAAATCTGTGCCAGGCGGATACAAAAGTAAAACGCGACCATTTGCAGGAACATAACGTTTAATAACTACCGCCCCAGCTCTTGCTTTCGCGTCTAGTTGGGCATAACTCAGACAACCTTCTTCAACAATACCGTCTTTAAGATAGGCGTAAGCTAATTGATTAGGTGTTTGCATGGCTCTGTAGCGAAACAGTTCCACTAAATTATGATAGTTCAACACTTTTCCAAATAAAAATTAGGTAACTTTTGCTAGTGATTGCTAGCCTGTGACATGCACTACAACCCTTGAAATTAAGGGTTGTAGTAATTTGATCAGCAAATGGAATGAATTAAAAACTCATTCCATCATGTCGAGTAAACATAGCGTATTATTGACCACCTAAATCTTCTGGATTCAATGGTGCTCTAATTAAATCTGCATGTGTAGAGGTTGTTGTGCCAGATGAACCTGTGTCTGTTGAGGTTGTAGAGGTCAATGGATCAACAATACTTAACAAATCAAAAATTAAAACGCCATTACCTTCCTCAACAGGCGTGTTAATGAAATAATTGTTATTGGTCATTGCTACCGTAATGTTTTTACTGGTATTACGGAAAACGACATTGTCATAACCAGAAATTTGTCCTAAATGACCAAACCACCATTTTTTAGGATCGGTTGTATTGATTGGCCACGTTAATTTA
>DALYHZ010000022.1:4462-17484 GCA_031970635.1 Methylococcaceae bacterium
AATCTGGAGCGGAAGGCATACAGTCACTTAATACTTCTTGATGTAATTTTTTGTTCACCAACAAATCACCATCAACATAAGATTTTGCCCATTTTGCCAAATCATCCATATTAGAAATCATCGCACCAGCAGCCCATGAAACAGAAGGGTTTAGATAACTTATGATTTCTTTCGAACTCAACTTACCATCATTATTGTAATCGCCATGACCGTGTATGTAATTTGATTGAATTCCTGGATCTGCTGGAAATTCTGTACGCATTAAGCCTAGACGATTGACTGTTTTTTCATGAACAGCTTGAATTACAGGTTTTCCTGTAATTTTCTCAATAATCAAACCCGCTAAAATAAGCCCTGTATTTGAATATTTATATTGTGCGCCTGGCTCATGGTTAATAGGCTGAGCATTCGCTATCGCAAGCAAATCGTTAGGTGTGTATTGTTTTAATGGGTCGGTTTGTAAATCTTTTTGCAGACCTCGAAGTGGATGGTCTAACACAGCTTGATGAAAGGATTTATCAGGATGTGCTGCGAGATCTTGGTTCATTTCAAGCGTTGCAGGATCAATCACATAATTATACAACCCGGTTCTATGTGCAATTAAATCACGAATTGTTATTTTGTCTTTGTTGTGAATAGTCACATCTGGAAGATACTTATCAACGGTATCATCAAGATTTAATAATCCCTTATCTGCAAGTTGCATGATAGTGCTACAAACAAATGTTTTCGTAAGACTACCTATACGATGTCTGTCAGAAAAATTAAGCAATTCATCTGAATTTATACGACGTTTACCCAACACACCACGCCAAACTTTACCATTCATGTCAACTCGGATAATGGCACCGGGTTTGTGTAATTCGTTGACTTGTTTTTTCAAAAATGCTTTCAATTTAGCTGCAATAACAGGGTCAAAACCACTATCCATCGTGATGGTGGTTGAATCATTAAGTGGCTCAAGCGGACTTAAGGTTACAAAACCTTTATAACTTCCATCGGATTGTTTGTTAAATGAATCGAATAATAATTCAGTGCTATAACGTTTTGTTTTAAAATCAAGAATGGGTAATGTAATACTTTTTCCATCTTTTTCACTATAGACAGAATCAACGGTTATTGTATCGACAGGTGCAGCTCCCGCTTGACTTAAACCTGCAAACAATATCGCACTAAGCAATGCTTTAATTTTCATGTCATATCCTAACTATTTAAATAATTATAATTTCAGAAATTTCTGTATCAGACTACGATTTCGGGGCGTTCTTTTTTACTGACAGCGGACTGCAAAACTTTGCAGTCCACCAAAATTTGAATTCTAATCAAAAATTTTCACTATTGTATTTCGAATTCTTTTTACGCTTTAGCGGCGGAAGGTGTTGTAACAGAAGACACGACTTTTTCCTTAGTCATAATAGAGTTCCCTTCTTTTAGTTTAGTGCTATAAAATTCTTTAACCGCTTCAGGATCAAATGTTAAAAATGTACCACCTGATTCAAAGTGTTGAATAAAAACTTTACCAACTGCATAAGTGGTTGCACCTGCCGTGATAGGCATGCTTACAACACCTAATGTAGTACCAACAAGCGGGATGAATTTTGTCAAGCTGGCAAGCACAGGTGCCATCGAATAAGAAAAACCACCACCTATTAAGGAACCTAAAATATTTTTACCTTTACTTTCCATAAACGGAACATTGTACAAATTACTTAAGCGTCTAAGCATGTCAATTTGAATACCCGTGATACCAATCAAATCAAAAACTGGAACAGGCACAATGCCTAACCCAGCCGCACAATACATGCTCGTTTTAACGATACCTTCAGCATCTTTCGTGCGATCTTGTTCTGTAGTTTCATTAACCACGTCTAATGTATTTTCAGCCATTTTTTTCTCCCAAAAGATTAAATTTATAAATTGCGACATCATTCAAAAAGCATCAACCACTCTGCTCTTGGGTGTTGATACTAACCCGACAACATTAATTATTTCAAGATGTTTTTAATACACTTTTCTTAATACCATATATAATAGAAGTGTATAAGCATTATTTTCCAATTTATGAAATATCACTTACCAACAATTACTCATCAATTTAACAGGCATTGTAATCATCAATATTTTCTCGCTCTAAATTTCCCAACATCAATACAGCATGGCATACCAAACTCGAACCATTTGTTTGTATTTTACAAGAGTAAAGATTTATATTACAAATTTGTTTGCAAAAATATGGTAGTTTAGATTTTAAAAATTGCTCAAACTTCCTTAACCGTAAGCAGTTTGCTATGCTTTCGAAAGTTTTTTTTGAAAAATTCAGTCTATCTGAGCTTCCAGTTTCATTTGTTTTTATTTGTAACGCACCTTTTAATATTAAAGCCAAATCAACATGACAAAAAATAATTTATTACACAAACAATTCCAACAACAAGTCGAAAATAATCCTACCGCCATTGCTGTAATATTTAATGGTAAGTCAATGTGTTATGCCGAACTAAATGCCCGCAGTAATCAATTAGCACATTATTTACAATCTTTAGGTGTAAAACCCGAAGTGCTTGTTGGACTTTGTTTAGAGCGTGACTTGAATTTAATTATTGCGCTACTGGCTATTCTTAAAGCGGGAGGAGCTTATTTACCTTTGGATATTAACGCCCCATCAGAACGTCTGGATTTCATTTTAAAAGATTCTGAAACACGAATTGTGTTGACCCAAAGTGAATTTACCAACAAATTTACCGATGTTAAATATTTAACCGATTTAACAATTGAACAAACAAAAATTTATAGCGATTATTCTGAACAAAATTTAACCGTTGACTATTCGGGAGATGCGGCACAATCGTTGTGTTATGTGATGTATACGTCAGGCTCTACTGGTTTGCCAAAAGGTGTACAAATTACTCATCACAATGTAATGCGTTTGTTAAAATCCACAGAAACGTGGTTTAAATTCAATTCTCAAGATGTTTGGGTGTTGTTTCACTCCTATGCTTTTGACATGTCCGTTTGGGAAATTTGGGGGGCGTTTCTTTATGGTGGACGCTTGGTTATTGCGCCACATGTTACAACGCGTACACCTGAATTGTTTTATCAATTGCTTGTTGATGAAAAAATTACGTTTTTAAACCAAACACCTTCTGCTTTTGCACCATTGGTTCGTGTTGATCAGGATTTTCCTGTCGATGCACTATCATTACGTTGTGTGACATTTGGTGGTGAAGCACTAAATTTTAAAATGTTAGAACCATGGTTACTTCGACATGGTGATACATCACCACAACTTGTCAATATGTATGGCATTACCGAAACGACGGTTCATGCCAGTTATCGTCCTGTTACGTTGCAAGATATTCGCGAAGGTAATAGTAAATTGATTGGTGTTGCTATTCCTGATTTGCAATTACATCTTTTAGACGATGAGCAACAAATTGTTCCAGATAACACCGAAGGCGAAATTTATGTTGCCGGTGATGGTGTGGCACGTGGTTATTTGAATCGCCCCGAACTCAATAGTGAGCGTTTTATCACGTTGCCACAATTTCCTAATCAGCAATTATACCGTTCAGGTGATTTAGCAAAGCGTCTTACAAATGGCGATATGGAATATATCGGTCGCGCCGATACGCAGGTTAAACTGCGGGGTTTTCGGATTGAATTAGGTGAAATCGAATCGATATTAACAGGGCATGAAAAAATCAGTGAAACAGTCGTCACCGTTTATGAAGAAGATGAACACAAGCGTTTAGCCGCTTATGTTGTTGCGAAAAATTCAACAGACGATTTAATTACGCAATTGCGTGAACTTGCCGCTGCATATTTGCCCGAATACATGCGTCCGATGTATTACACGGTGTTAGAAAAAATGCCGTTAAATGTGAATGGTAAAATTGACCGTAAAGCCTTGCCTGAACCGCAACGTGACGTTTTATCTGATGATACAAATTTTATTGCGCCACAAACTCCCATTGAAAAAACATTAGCAACTCTTTGGATGGAAGTTTTAAAACTTAAAAAAATCAGTTTGAATGACAATTTTTTCCAAATTGGTGGTGATTCCATTTTAGCGATCCAATTGGTCAGCAAAGCCAAACGTGCGGGATTAAAACTTGCACCAAATCAGTTATTTTTATATCAAACAATTGCAGAATTAGCCTCACAAATCGGTGAATCGAATACGTCAACGCCACAAATAATTGAAAATCTACCCAAGCAAAATACTGACGAGGCGATTATTCTTAGTCCTGTTCAACAATGGTTTTTTGAACAAAAAATTACCCAACCGAGTTATTGGAATCAGGCAGTTTTTTTAAAATGCCGTCAAATGTTATCGTCAGAATTACTCGAAAAAGCATTGCAAGCCTTGCAAAATCATCATGTGTGTTTGCAATACCAGTTTATCAATCAACCCGATTCCTGTTTTCCTGAACAACGGGTAAATCCAAATTTCAAACCAATTCGTTTAAGTAAAATCGATTTAACCGATTTTCCCGAATCAGAACGTGCCAATTTGTTAATTGAAATCGCTGAACAAGCACAGAGTGATTTGAATTTACAACGTGGTGTTTTGATGAAAGCGTTATTATTCAAATTAGCTGAAAATGAGCAACGCTTACTTATCATCGTGCATCATTTAGTCGTTGATGGTTTTTCATGGCGAATTTTGTTGGAAGATTTGGAAACAGCGTGTCAACAAATTCAACACGGTTCGCCTGTTCAGTTACCTGAAAGTGCCACATTTGCCGAATGGACACAGGTTTTACAAAACTATAGTCAACGCATTTCATCTGTTGAATTGCCAATTTTCGAAGGAAAAGCATTTGCGCTTAATTGCGATTTTAACGGCGAAAATCTCAGTGGCAGTGCAAAAAGTCACACGTTAATTTTTAACGAAACGCAAACGGAAAATTTATTACGCGCTAAAAATGAACGTATCCAAGATATTTTATTAACCGCGTTAGTTTTAAGTTTGCGTGGCGAAAATGAAAATGTGTTACTGGATTTAGAAGGTCATGGACGTGAAGCTATTTCGGATTTAGACATTTCCAGAACGTGCGGTTGGTTTACCTCGATTTTTCCATTTTTTATCAATGCCAAAGGTGAAGCTGGTGATGTGTTAGGTAAAATCAAAAACGCGTTACTTGCATTGCCACAAAATGGTTTGGATTTTGGCGTATCACGTTATTTCAAGCACGTTTCTTGTGCGACAAACGCGCAAGTTGTATTCAATTATTTAGGGCAATTTGACCAACTATTTAATCCAACAGGTTTATTTGAGTTAGCGGAAGAAGATTATGGCGCAACGCATAGTTCAAAAGGTATCCGACCTTATTTGTTAGAAATAAATGCGCTGGTTTATCAAGGAAAATTAAAAATTGATTTTATTTACAGTTCAAACGTTCATAAACCAGAAACGATTGAAGCCATTGCACAATTATTTCAAACAACGGTTGATAATTTAATTGAAACACTGGGAGACGGTGACTTCTCATTGGCGAATTTGAGTGCAACAGAACTAACTCATCTGCAAAATCAATATCCACAAATAGAAGCGGCGTACCCTTTATCGCCAACCCAAGAAGGCATGTTGTTTCATGCGTTAAGTGATAACGAAGCCGACGTGTATTTTGAACAACTAAGTTATGATTTTGAGGGCAAAATGAATGTTGATTTATTTCAACAAGCGTGGCGCATGGCTCAGCAACGACACAACATTTTACGCACCGCTGTGGTTTGGAAAGGTTTGACGCGACCACTTCAAATGGTTTTAAAACAAACTACCTTACCTTGGGAAAACTTCGATTGGCGTGAAAGTGATGTGGAAAATATCGAATTGGCTTGGCAAGAATTTGTCAGTGCGGATAGAAAAAATCTTTTTGAATTAACGCAAGCTCCATTGATGCGTTGGACGTTAATTCAAATGCCAAACGGTTTATGGCGTTTGTTATGGACACATTCTCATATTTTGTTAGATGGCTGGAGTGTGGCGTTAATTTTAAAAGAGGTGTTACAAATTTATGCTTCTTTAATTGCCAATACAGCCGTCACATTGCCTGCGATTGCTCAATATCGTGATTACATCGCATGGTTAGAAAATCAAAATCAACAACACGCGCAACGTTTTTGGTATGACACGCTAAGCGAAATCAATGTTAGCCATTGGCAATTTGAACAAACTACTCAACACGGTTACGCCGAAGCATTCGAAAAATTGTCTGAAACAGATTGTGTGGCATTGACCGCATTAGCTCAACGCGCAGGTGTGACACTAAATACATTATTGCAAGCCGCATGGGCATTAGTCGTTGCTGAATTTACGGGCAATGATGAAATTATGTTTGGCATTACCGTTTCAGGACGCGCAAATGATTTAGAACATATCGAAACCATTGCAGGGCTATTTATTAACACGTTGCCATTGTGTTTAAGATTAGAAAGAAGTACGCGTTTATTAGATTGGTTTAAAACAATTCAAACCACACAATTTATGATGCAACAATTTGAATACACCTCTTTAGCCGATATTAAAAAATGGTCAGGGACAGAGGTTGCGTTCGATAGTATTTTTATTTTCGAAAATTACCCGATTGATAAAACGTTACTTGACGAAAATCAAACGTTGCGATTACGCTCCGTGAAGGCCTTTGAGCATAATAATTATCCATTAACGTTATTAGCCATGCCACACGATGGGTTAATTTTACAAATGACCTATAACACGGCGTTGTTTACATCCGATACAATAAACACTTATTTACAACGTGTTGTTAATTATTTACAAAAAATGTCAGTCGATGCGACGTTAGCTGATTTTTATCCGCCAACCATTTCAAGCGCAAATGCAGATTTTCTACAATCGACGATGAATTTGGATGAGGATTTTTAAATGTGCGGAATAACAGGGATTTATCATTTAACAAAAGCACAGACTGTTGAACAAACGTTGTTAAAAACCATGGTCGATACGTTCATTTATCGTGGACCTGATGATGACGGTTTTTATTTAGAAGCAGGATTAGGACTGGGTTTTCGTCGATTATCCATTATCGATTTAAACAGCGGTAATCAGCCGATTAGTAATGAAGACGATTCATTAGTGTTAATTTGCAACGGTGAAATTTATAACTATCAAGAATTAAAAGCCGATTTAATCAAACAAGGGCATCGTTTTAAAACGGCATGCGATATTGAAGTTATTTTGCATTTGTATGAACAATACGGCGTAGAGTTGTTGCAACATCTAAATGGGCAATTTGCCTTCGCGTTGTATGATAAAAATAAAAAACGGTTAATGTTAGCGCGAGACCATGTGGGGATTGCACCGCTGTTTTATACCATCTCGCAACAACGTTTTATTTTTGGCTCCGAAATTAAAGCGATTTTGAAAGTGCCGGAAGTAGAACGAACTGTCGATTTAACGGGATTGGATCAAATTTTAACTTTCCCAAGTTTGGTCAGTCCAACCACGATGTTTAAAAATATTCATGCGCTAAAACCGGGACATTTTATTTTAGTCGAACAAGGTGACGTTAAAATTCATGAATATTGGGATTTAAATTATCCGCTTGCATCAGAATTAAATAATGAAACAACTGAACACGAATGTGTTGAACGTTTAGATGCGGCGATGCGAAAAGCGGTAAATTATCGGCTTCATGCCGATGTTCCCGTAGGCTTTTATTTAAGTGGTGGTTTAGATTCTTCACTGATTGCAGGTTTAATTCACGATTTATCACCTGAAAAACAACGTCATTCCTTTTCGATTGGTTTTAATGAAAAAGCAATTGATGAGCGTCATTATCAACAATTGATGGCTAAACGGGTTAATTCCATTCACCACGAAACGATTTTTGATGATGAACATATCGCAGAGCGATTACAGCGCATGATTTTTCATGCTGAAACACCGTTGAAAGAATCTTATAACAGTTGTTCGTTAGCTTTATCTGCGTTGGTTAAAAAACAAGGATTAAAAGTTGTTTTAACCGGCGAAGGCGCAGATGAATTATTTGCCGGTTATGTTGGTTATCGTCTAGACGGTAGCCGTGAGCAAGATGATTTTAGTTTAGAAGGAATGCTCGAAACGCAGTTGCAAGAAGAATGCTGGGGCGAACCCTTTTTTTATGAAAAAAATTATCATGCGTTTAAAGAAACAAAACGGGCGTTGTATTCGCAAAATGTATTAGAACATGCCGAAATGTTTGAATGTACGCGCCATGCACTTGTTGATATAAATAAATTACGCGGACGACATCCCCTTCATAAACGCTCCTATTTAGATTTTAAATTACGAATGTCAGACCATTTGTTAGCCGATCACGGTGATCGTGTGGCGTATGCAAATTCGGTTGAAGCGCGTTATCCCTTTTTAGACATTAACGTAATTGCTTGTGCGCGAACCATTCCGCCACAGTTTCTTGTTAAAAATATGCAAGAAAAATATATTTTAAAACAGGTTGCAAAACGCTATGTGCCTGACGAAGTGATTAACCGCACAAAATTTAGCTTTGTTGCATCTGGCAGTCCGAATTTATTACGGCAACATAATGAATGGATTGAAGATTTATTGTCGTATGATCGTATTAAACGTCAGGGTTATTTCAATCCCGATGTGATTGAGCGGTTAAAAAAAATCTACCGAGCAGATGGTTTTAATATCAATCAAACGTTTGATGATGATTTATTGATGATTGTGTTGACGTTTAATATTTGGCTAGATACTTTTGAATTGCCTTCATACTAAAAGCATAGGTTTTATTATGCCTCTATTTTTGCTACTTGCCTTCTTTGTGCCGAATCTATATGCCGCTGACGTGCCTGATGCGGGGCAAATTTTGCGTCAACAAGAGCAAAATTTGCCCAAAATAGAGCATTTGCCTTCCCCTGAAATTTCTGAGCCGGAAGTTTTAGCCGTGCCTGAAAAAGGCGTCACCATTTTGGTGAAAAGTATTGTGATTGTGGGTGGCGAATCGCTGGAAAGTGAAGATATTTTACAAGCCTTAGTGGCTGATGCCATTGGTCAACGCCTCGATTTCTCACAACTTCAAAAACTCACTGACCGAATTAGTCAACATTTAAAAGCAAAAGGTTGGTTATTGGCTAAAGCCTATTTACCAAAACAAGATGTCACGGAAGGTAATATTCAAATCACAATTACACAAGGGCATTTAGAAATCAATGAGCAAGGTCACAGTATTACCATCGAACGCATTCCTGATACGCGAATTGATGATGATGTGATTCAAGAACGAATGCGTTACATCATCAGTGGCGACACGGTGCAAGGAGATAATTTAGAACGAACACTTTTATTATTAAATGACTTGCCTGGTATTCAAGCAAAAACTACGTTAGAAAAAGGAAAAAAAGCGGGGACAAGTCGTTTAGGTTTGAACGTAAAAGAAGGCGATTTAATTAAAGGTACGTTATCGGGGGATGATACGGGCAGTCATTATACCGGCACATGGGTGGGTAATTTGAATGTCAGTGTTAACGATGCGTTAGGAAAAGGTGAACAATTCAGCATTGGCGGAACAGGCGCAGAAAATTTAGGACAAGGTCGTGTCGCTTTTAATATGCCGATTGGTTACGATGGTTTGCAATTCAATACACGCTACAGTTATTTAGATTACAGCGTCGGGCGTGAACTGAAAAAACTAGACAGTTCCGGTGTGGCTCAATCGATGGGCGTTGGTTTGAGTTATCCTTTGATTCGTTCTCGTATATTTAGTATGTGGGCAGTGGTAGATTACACACATAAAGCAATGCACGATTCCAGTCTAAACGTTATCACCAGTCGAAAACAAATTAACAACGGTAAATTTGGTTTCAATGGACAACGTCTCGACCATTTTTTTGGTGGCGGATTGAGCCAATTTTCAGCAGATACTACGATTGGAAATGTTGATTTATTGTTGCCCACAGAAAGTGCAGGGGATAAATCAACCGCAAGTACGCAAGGTTTTTTTGGAAAACATAATTTTAGTCTGATTCGATTACAAAAAATTACAGACGATTTTAGTTTATATATTTCAGCAAATGGGCAATTTGCAGATTGTAATTTAAGTAGTGCTGAAAAATTTATTTTAGGTGGTTCGTCAGCCGTTCGCGCATATCCGACAGGTGAGGCGAGTGGTGATAGCGGTTATGTAGCGAATTTTGAAATGCGCTATGATGTCCCATATAAAACGGATATTGGTTCGTTACAACTCATTGGTTTTTTTGATACGGGCTACATTGTTTTACATGAAACCCGCTGGAAAAATGATGTCTCAAATAAATCAGGACGCAATGAATACAACTTGCATGGCAGTGGCATCGGTCTCAATTTTTCCTATGCAAATCAGTTTTCCATTCGCGGCACTTGGGCGCACACTATTGGCAATAATTCAGGAATAAATATGGCTGGAAACGATAGCTCTGGTCAACATGATGACAATCGTTTTCTATTGAATACGCTTATTTCCTTTTGATAGGAGACTAACACTATGAATCGTATTTATCGCGTCATTTGGAGTGAAGCGCATCAAGCCTTTGTTGTTGTCTCAGAACTTGCAAAAGGTCATTGCAAAACCCGTCGCCATAAATTTATATCGACGCATGATTTATCGTGTGCATTCTTTCCCGCTTACCGATTATTGCCGCACAGTATTGCAAAAATTCTAGGTGTTTCATTACTAGGATTATCCTGCGCTTACGCTGATACCGCGCCCACACAATTACCAACGGGTGGTGAAATCACGCAAGGTTCAGGAAATATCAGTCAACATGGTAACACGCTAACCATTCAGCAAAATTCCGACAAAATGATCGGCGAATGGAATAGTTTCAATATTGGCGAGAAAGCGACCGTCAATTTCAAACAACCCACAACCGACAGTGTTGCCTTAAATCGAATTAACGACAGTAATCCGACAGAAATTCAAGGCAAACTTAATGCGAATGGGCAAATCTATTTGCTTAACAATAATGGCATCATTTTTGGCAAAACCGCACAAGTCGATGTTGGCGGTCTGGTTGCCAGTACGCAAAAATTAAGTGACGAAAATTTTAAAAACGGTAAACCGAATTTCACTGAAAACAATAAAAATACAGGACGTGTTGAAAACCAAGGTGAAATCACTGCACATGGTGGTGTGGTGGCGTTTATTGCACCACAAGTAAGTAACTCAGGCGCAATTAAAAATGAAGGTGGTACTGTCGCGCTTGCCGCTGGTGAAAAAGTGAGTTTAGATTTTAATGGCGACGGTTTAGTGAATGTTAAAGTCGACAAAGCCGCCTTAAATGCTCTCGCCGAAAACAAAGGTTTAATTCAAGCCGATGGCGGTGTGGTCATTATGACTGCCAAAAGTGCAAATGCGGTGATGGATGCCGTTGTTAACAATGATGGTGTCATTCAGGCGAAAAGTTTAAAAAATAAAAGCGGTCGCATCGTGCTTGATGGCGACGAAGAAAATTTAACTCGTGTCGCAGGGACGTTAGACGTTAGCAGTTCAGAAGGACAAGGCGGTGCAATCACTGTCACTGGAAACAAAATAGTAGTTGATAAACAAGCCATTCTTAATGCAAACGGAAAAAGTGCAGGTGGTGAAGTTTTAATCGGTGGCGATTGGCAAGGCAAAGGAAATTTAAAACAAGCTACTGCGGTCACAATGGAAAGTGGCGCGAAAATAGACGCTAACGCTATTCAAGACGGTGACGGCGGTAAAGTCGTGCTGTGGAGTGATAAAAATAAAAGTAATAGTGTTACCACTGTTAAAGGGGAAATTAACGCCAAAGGTGGAAAACAAGCTGGCAACGGTGGAAAAGTTGAAACATCTGGTCACACCATTGAAATTTCACAAGCCAAAGTCAATGCTTCTGCATCAAAAGGAAAGTCAGGGGATTGGCTAATTGATCCGACGAATTTGGTTTTAGATAGCATTTTTGTGAATGGAAGTGCAGGAGGAAGTAGCTCATTTTCAGGAAGTGGTTTTACATTTTCATTCACACCTTCATCCTATACAGTTGGAACTTATGGATTAAATGGAGAAACGTTTGTTTCATTTAGTGCAAATGTTGCGCAAAATCCCAATATAGGTTCTGGTGTCTTTGGCAATGGAGATGCGGGCAATATTCAACTTACTTTTCTTGATTCTGCAAATACCCCCATTTCTCCTTCTGTTTATAGCCTTACATTAGATGACACGGTAGCACGGAGCATGAGCATTACGAATGCAACTGTACCTACTGGTGCAACATCATTTCAAGCCATTTTTAATCAGACAATCGGTAATGGTTGGGCTGGCAATTTCGGAATGGCTTTCAGTACACCAAGCATTACGGGAACCCTACCTGTTGTTACTGGAATTTTACCTTCTTTAAACAGCGGTACAAACGTTGCACTTCAAGCAGATAACAACATTACAGTCGCTTCTGCCATTAACGTTAGTAACGCTGGAAATGGCGGCGCATTAAGTTTAACGGCAGGAAGCAGTATCAATATCAATGCGGCTATCACGACGGATAATGGTAATTTCACAGCCACTGCGCCTACATTAACACTAACTGCGCCAGTGAATTCTGGTTTAGGAACAACAACCTTAAATAGCACAGGAACCGTTTCAGAAAGTGGTTTAGGGACAATTACAGCGGCTAATTTATCGTTACTTGGAACAGCAGGCGTTTATACGCTAAGTGGTGCAAATGATGTCACAACATTAACTGCAACTACGGGGAGTGTGACTTATGCGGATGCAAATGCGTTGACATTAGGTACAAGTAATCTGTCAGGTACTTTAAATCTTGTTTCAACAGGCGCAATTACCCAACAAACTGGTGGCACACTTTCGATTACAGGCACTAGCAGTTTTAATGCAGGAACAAGTGACATTACGCTGACAAATACAGGCAATGATTTTATAGGAGCAGTTTCTGTTTCGGGTAAAAATGTTTCGCTAACCGATACGAATGCACTGGCATTAGGCACATCAACTATCACAGGTAATTTAAATCTCACTACAGCTGGTGCAATTACCCAAAGC
>DALYHZ010000023.1:0-16833 GCA_031970635.1 Methylococcaceae bacterium
GTCACCGTTGCGCGATAGATTTGGCATTGTGCAACGTTTGGTTTTTTACACGGTTGAAGAATTAACCAGTATCGTTACCCGTTCGGCACACGTTTTAAAAATGGGTATCGAACCGAAAGGCGCGGTTGAAATTGCTAAACGTTCACGCGGTACGCCACGCATTGCCAATCGATTATTACGACGTGTGCGAGATTTTGCACAAGTGAAAAGCGACGGTATTATCACCGAACAGGTTGCTGCTGAAGCCTTAACGATGTTGAAAGTGGATAGCAATGGTTTTGATAGTTTGGATAGAAAGTTTTTATTGACGCTTATCGAGAATTTTTCGGGCGGACCGGTGGGTTTAGATACCTTAGCCGCAGCAATTAGTGAAGAGCGCGGCACGATTGAAGACGTTTTAGAACCGTATTTATTGCAACAAGGTTTTATTATGCGAACACCTCGTGGACGTGTGGCAACGTCGGCAGCTTACTTGCATTTTGGTTTGACAGTCTCCAAAGTTGCATCAGCAAATGTTGATTTATTTGAATCATGAAAACACCTTTTATTTTTCCAATTAGGGTTTATTACGAAGACACAGACGCAGGCGGCGTGGTGTATCATGCAAATTATTTAAATTTTTTTGAACGCACCAGAACAGAGATGTTGCGTGATTTGGGTTTTGAGCAAAACGAATTACGCGCACAAGCGGGCATTATTTTTGCTGTAAAAAATATGCAAATTGATTATTTACGTCCCGCAAAATTTAATGATTTGCTGCACGTTAGCGCAGTTATTTCACAATTAAAAAGGGCAAGTTTTACGTTTGAACAAACCATTAAGTGCGGTGATATAACGCTTTGCACTTGTAGCTGCCGGATTGTTTGCATCAATGTAGAGGCATTTCAACCGACCGCCATTCCTGATTTTTTATTTGACGCATTTTTAACTAAATACAATGAACACTGATTTATCGATTTTCCATTTAGTCACCGAAGCCAGTTTTGTGGTGCAATTTGTGATGCTGGTTTTATTTACCGCCTCACTCGTATCATGGACGTTTATTTTTTCTAAACGCAAAGAACTCAACCGCGCGATTGAAATCACGGACGAATTTGAAGAGCAATTTTGGTCAGGCGTTTCGTTGTCAGAGCTGTATCGCAAACTCGCGGCAAAAGATTTTGAACCCGAAGGCATTGAGAAAATCTTTTTAGCTGGTTACAAAGAATTTTCGCGGATGCGTTTGAGCGGAAACGTTGAACCTGCCGTGCAAGTGGAAAGCGCACAGCGTGTGATGCGAATTGAATTATTGCGTGAACTTGACCGTTTGGATGAACATTTGGCGTTTTTAGCGACCGTCGGTTCAACCAGTCCGTATATCGGTTTATTCGGAACGGTTTGGGGGATTATGAATTCGTTTATGGCGTTGGGAAATGTAAAACAAGCTACGTTGGCACAAGTCGCGCCCGGTATTGCCGAAGCATTGATTGCGACAGCGATTGGTTTGTTTGCCGCGATTCCAGCGGTTGTTGCGTATAACCGTTTTTCAACCCGTTTGGACAGATTAACCGGTCGTTACGAATTATTTGTCGAAGAATTCATCGTGTTATTGCAAAGACAGGCACACAGTAAATGAACGTAAATAACAAAAAAGCCGGTCGCCGTCGCCCGATGGCTGAAATTAACGTCGTACCCTATATCGACGTCACGCTGGTATTGCTGATTATTTTCATGATTACCACGCCGATGTTGCAATCGGGTGTTGAAGTGGATTTGCCACGGGCGCAAGCGGCAATGATTGAGCAAAAAGACGATACGCCACCGTTTATTATTTCAATTCAACACAGCGAAGAAGGCGGTAAATATTTTATCAACGTCGGGAATGGTGAAGATGAACCCGTAACGCTCGAAGAAATTTATCCGCGTATCGAAGCGGTCTTGAAAAATAAACCTGAAACCCAAATTTTGATTAACGCTGACAAAAATATTGATTACGGCACTGTTGTTGTCACCATGGCAACGCTCAAACAAGCTGGTGTGCCAACTGTTGGCTTAATGACTAAACCTGATGAAAATTAACAGCTTCAATGGCTAATCAAAAATTTTCAAAGCCTTTTTTATTAGCATTAGCGTTTCATTTAACGCTATTAGGCTTATTTGCGCTTAGCGCGATGTATAAACCTGCGCCACCGCCACCACCGCCAGAACCTGAAATTATTCATGCGACGATGGTGGAATTAAATCCACCAGCAGTAAAACCGGTGCCGCCTGTTGAAACACCTGCGCCTGAACCAGAACCAACACCGCCGCCTCCGCCAGTTGAAGAACCTAAGGAAATTGAGCCACCAAAACCTGTTGAACCGCCTAAACCCAAAGAAGATTTAGCGGCAAAACAAGCGGCGGCTGTTGCAAAAGCCGAAGCTGAAGCTAAAAAAGCAGAAGAAGCTCGAAAAATAGCAACCGAAAAAGCACAAAAAGAAGCGGCAGTAAAAGCTGAAAAATTAGCCGCTGAAAAGGCTGAGGCAAAAGCCGAAGAAGCGAAAAAGGCGGCGGCAATAAAAGCGGAAAAACTTGCGGCTGAAAAAGCGGAAGCACAAAAAGTTGAAGAAGCGAAAAAGGCAATTGAACGAATAAAATCTAAAGAAGCTGAAGACGCTAAAAAAGCGGAGCGTGAGAAAGAAGCCGCCGCTGAAAAATTAGCCGCTAAGAAAGCAGCGGACGCTGAAGCTAAAAAAGAAGCGGCTGAAAAAGAAAAAGCTGAAAAATTTGCTGCCGAAAAGGCAGAGGCAAAAAAAGCCGAGGCTGAAGCGAAGAGAGCTGCCGAAAAAGAAGCTGCGAAAAAAGCCGAAGCTGAAAAATTAGCTGCTGAAAAAGAAAAAGCTAAAAAAGCAGAGCTTGAAGCCAAAAAGGCTGCTGAAGCGGAAGCCAAAAAAGAAGCCGCTAAAAAAGCTGAAGCTGAGAAATTAGCCGCTGAAAAAGCACAAGCCGCAAAAGCTGAAGCTGCCGCAAAACAAGCCGCTGAAAAGGCTGCAAAAGATGCTGCCGCAAAAGCCGAAGCTGAAAAATTAGCCGCTGAAAAAGCACGCGCTGACGCATTGGCAAAACAAGCCGCCGAACGTGCGGCGGCGGATGCGGCAAGAATAGAAGCCGCTAGACAAGAAGCGGCTGCTGCAAATGCCAGAGCCGCTGCGGCAGCAAATGCGGATGCGGCAATAAAAGCTGAAATTCAGAAAAAAATTGAAAGTCATCATCATCGCCCACCCGGTTCAGAAGCTCTGACGTGTGTTGTTGAGTTTAGATTAAGTGCAACCGGTGACATTGTTGGCGAAGTAAACGTAACAAAAAGCAGCGGCGACACAATGTTTGATGATTCGGTTGTGAATGCGGTCACGGCATCTGTGCCATTCCCTGTGCCGACTGAAAGAAAAATTAAGATAACAATACACAGAAAATAAAGGTGTCTCGTGAATTTATTTAAAAAACTGATTTTAGCGTCGGCAATTGGAATGTGTTTTGCGCCTGTAGCGAATGCAGAAATGTCGATTGAAATTACCGAAGGTATCGAAAGTGCGATGCCAATCGCGATTGTGCCATTTGCCTCACAAGGTGCGCCGCTGGATGTGAGTAATGTGGTTGATTCGGATTTATCGCGTAGTGGTTATTTTAAAACCTTGCCGCCGCAACGTATGCCGGCTCGACCTACGTCTGCGGATGCCATTAACTTTCCCGATTGGCAAGCAGTTGGACAAAATTATGTTGTGATTGGTCGCGTGTTACCAAATGGCGGACAATACACAGTTGAATTTCAATTATTCGATGTCGCCAATGGCTCGCAATTATTAGGCTATCGCATGTCATCATCGGCAAATGATTTGCGTAAAACCGCGCATCACATTAGCGATATGATTTACGAAAAACTGTTGGGCAAAAAAGGCGTGTTCAGTGGTCGAATTGCTTACATCACCAGTACCAGACAGGGTACAGAAAGTCATCATAAATTGATGGTTGCCGATGCAGACGGCGCAAACGCGCAAGCGATTGCAACATCAATGGAACCGTTAATGTCACCGGCGTGGTCGCCCGATGCGCGGCGTATTGCCTATGTTTCATTTGAAAAGAAAACAGCTGCAATTTATACCCAAACCTTAGCAACAGGGCAACGTGAACGCGTGGCGGAATTTCCAGGTATTAACGGTGCACCGGCATGGTCTCCCGATGGTTCAAAACTGGCTGTCACCTTATCTAAAGACGGTAGTCCTGATATTTACATTTTGGATTTAGTGTCACGCAATGTAACGAAATTGACTAAAAATCGTGCTATTGATACGGAACCAACGTGGTCGCCAGATGGTAGAACCATCGTATTCACTTCAGACCGTGGTGGAAAACCACAGTTATATTCCATCCCTGTGCAAGGTGGCGAAGAAAAACGCATTACCTTTAGTGGCAGTTACAACGCTCGTGCAAGTTTTTCACCCGATGGCAAATACATTACGATGGTTCATGGTAATGGTGGCGATTATCGAATTGGCGTGATGGACGTTAATTCAAAATCCATTAGCGTTTTAACTTCTGGACCGTTAGATGAATCGCCAAGTTTTGCTCCAAATGGCAGCATGGTTTTATATGCGTCACGCAAAGGTAGCACGGGTTATTTATCCGCCGTTTCCATCGATGGTAGAATGCAACAAAAACTTGTTTTTGATAGTTCTGAAGTCCGCGAACCGGCGTGGTCGCCTAAATAAAAACTTTTTTAACTCTTAATATTTTGGAAAATACATTATGAAATTTACAAAAACGTTGGCAACAATTGCCATGGTGAGTGCTTTAACCTTAGCAGGTTGTAGCTCTGATGAAGAAAAAGACGCGAGTTTAACTGACGGTAGTTTAAATGGTGGAATGAACGATGCCTCAGTGAGTGGTTTGAACGATGGTTCAGGTATAAATGGCGGTCGTTTTGGTGCAAATGGTAAATATGGCGCACGCGGCGCAAATGGTTTACCACCCGAATTTAGCGATCCAAACAATCCGCTTTCAAAACGCACGATTTATTTCATGCTCGATAGCAGTCAAGTTCAACAAGAATTTATCCCTGTTATTTCAGCACACGCACGTTATTTACTTGCAAATCCAAGTCAACACGTTGTTTTGGAAGGTAATGGCGATGAACGTGGTTCGCGTGAATACAATATTGCTTTAGGTGAACAACGTGCAAAAACAGTTGCGGGCATGTTAAAAGCACAAGGCGTTTCAGAAAGCCAACTGGGCATCGTCAGTTATGGCGAAGAAAAACCGGTTGCAATGGGACATGATGAATCGGCTTGGGAATTAAACCGTCGCGTTGAAATTGCGTACTAACATGAAGAAATTACCTGCGCTTTTACTTTGTTGCGTTAGCTCTTTAGCATTGGCTGATTCGCTCGCGCCTGTGATTGATAATTCGGCTTATCCAAGCGGTGCGCCTGCGCCTATCCCTGTTCCAGCAGGCTCGTCGATGACTAGCACGTTTGAGTTAATGAATCGTTTGGACGAAGCGCAGGCAGAAATTCAACAATTGAATGGGCGACTGGAAGAACAAGCTAATTTGATTGCTGAAATGAAAAAGAAACAAGCGGCAATGTATGCAGATTTTGATGACCGTTTGCAACAATTAGAAACGAAAGTGAGCGGTGCGAAACCGGCAACATCTTCGGAATCGCCTGCACCTGTGGCAAAAGAAGCTGAATCCGTCGATGCCGCGCCGCCACCGCCAAAATCAGTAACACCACCAGCGGCAAATTCTACATCTGCGTCAACAACGCCACCTGTGGATGAAAAAAAACAACCATATCAACAGGCTTTTGAGGCATTTCGTAATGGTCAAGTTGCCGAAGCGATTACTCAATTTAATGCGTTGCTAAGCAAAGACCCAAATAATATTTACGCCAATAACGCGCAATTTTGGTTAGGCAAAGCCTATCGTGTCAGTAAGGATTCTGCATCGGCAAAAAAAGCTTTTAATGTCTTGTTAGATAAATATCCGACCAGTCAAAAAGTGCCAGAGGCTTTGGTGGAATTAAGTGTAATTGAAGTTGAACAAAAAAATCCTGCAAAAGCAAAAGAGTATTTAACACGCGTCATTACAGATTTTCCAAACTCAAAATCTGCTGAAATTGCCGCTAAAAAACTACAACAACTTAATGGCATAGCAAACTAATGTCAGTGGGCTTACGCATTAGCGAGATTTTTTATTCTCTGCAAGGTGAATCAAACACCGTTGGGCTACCAACGGTGTTTGTGCGTTTGACGGGATGTCCATTACGTTGCAATTATTGTGATACCAGTTATGCGTTTTCAGGCGGCACAAAAGTACCGTTAGAAACGATAATCACAGAAATCAAAAAATATAATTGCAATTACGTTTGTGTCACAGGTGGTGAACCATTAGCGCAACCGGCATGTTTAGAATTTTTAAAAAAATTGGCAGACGAAAACTTTAACGTTTCCCTTGAAACCAGCGGCGCGTTAGACGTTTCTGGTGTTGATGCACGAATTGTGAAAGTATTGGACTTAAAAGCACCAAATTCTGGCGAAATGACTAAAAATCGTTATGAAAATATCGAATTTTTAACAACGCAAGATCAGATAAAATTTGTTATTGCTGACAATGAGGATTACAACTGGTCTAAAAAAATGATTGAAGAATATGATTTAACGCAACGTTGCCAAGTGTTATTTTCGCCCGTTGTTCCTACACAAAATCCAACCGAATTAGCGGAAAAAATTTTAGCGGATAAATTGCCCGTACGTTTTCAAATTCAATTACATAAACTCTTGTGGCAAGATGCACAAGGAAAATAGCTAATGCAAAAAAAAGCAGTCATTTTACTTTCTGGTGGTTTAGATTCTGTAACCGTTTTAGTCATGGCAAAGGCGCAAGGTTATGAATGCTACGCGCTGAGTTTTGATTACGGACAACGTAATAAAGCCGAATTACAAGCAGGCGAAAAAATTGCTGCAAAGTATGGCATAACACGCAAAGTCATCAGTTTAGGATTGGGTTCAATTGGTGGCAGTGCGCTGACAGATTCTCAAATTGCTGTCCCAAAAGAATTTGGAACAGGCATTCCCGTCACTTACGTTCCAGCACGAAATACCGTTTTTTTATCGTTAGCGTTAGGTTGGGCGGAAGTATTACATGCACAAGATATTTTTATCGGTGTGAATGCGGTAGATTATTCGGGCTATCCGGATTGTCGCCCCGAATTTATTGCCGCATTTGAGACGATGGCAAATCTTGCGACAAAAGCCAGTGTTGAAGGTGAACCGTTTAAAATTCACACACCGCTAATCCGTTTGAGTAAAGCACAAATTATTGAGCAAGGCACAGCATTAGGTGTTGATTATCGGCTCACTGTTTCCTGTTATTCGGCAAATGACGAAGGTGAAGCGTGTGGTTCGTGCGATGCGTGTCGACTGCGACAAACAGGTTTTTTAGAAGCTAAATTGCCCGATGTTACGCGCTATGTGTAAACTGATCCCTATTTTTTAATTACTTTTAAGGCATAAAATCATGAGCAAAGATATTTCAAGTACCACTTTAATGTATTCTATTTTGTCAGTTGACGATTCTGTTAACACACAAAAAGATTATTTAGATTCCGGTGAAATTCCAGAAGACGAAATCGAATACGAAGAGGAAATTTTGGGCGATTTAGAACAAGCCTTAATGGAACTTATCGATCTTTATAAAGTTCGTTGCAAAGCAGACCCCGAATTGCCTGCAATTGAAGAATTGCTTGGCGGTGCAGAGGGTTAATTGATGATTATCCTTTACGGTTTGGCAAATTGCGATACCATTAAAAAAGCACGTTATTGGTTAAAAGAAAACAAGCTCGATTATCAATTTCACGAAATTCGTCGCGATGGTTTTTCATTAGAATTGTTGCAACAATTTGCTGCGCGACTTGATGATTGGCAAGTTTTAGTTAATCGCAAAGGTGTCACATGGCGTAAATTGTCGCCTGAATTGCAACAACGTGCTGAAACACTTGAAACAGCGTTACCTTTGATAGTCGAATACCCAACATTGATGCGACGTCCAGTGCTGGATAACGGAAACACATTATTGGTGGGTTACGATGCTAAAGTTTACGAAAAAACGTTGTTATGACCGAAACGTTGGGACTTGTAAAAGCGCTAATCCGTCGCGAATCGGTCACACCTAATGACGCGGGCTGTTTAGATTTATTGGCGGCACGTTTAACGCCATTAGGTTTTATTGATGAACGTTTAAATTTTGATGATACAGAAAACATGTGGTTGCGTCGTGGTGAGGCGCAACCACTGTTTGTATTTTTAGGGCATACGGATGTTGTACCTGTCGGTGCGTTAAATCTTTGGGAATCACCACCGTTTGAACCGACAATTCGTGAAGGTCAGTTATATGGACGTGGTGCGGCGGATATGAAAGGCGGCATTGCGTGTTTTGTCACAGCCGTGGAACGTTTTATTTCGAATTATCCCAATCACGTCGGTTCGATTGCGATAATGTTGACCAGTGACGAAGAAGGCATTGCCACAAATGGTGTCGTGAAAGTTGTCGATGTGTTAGAAAAACGCGGTGATAAAATTGATTGGTGTTTAGTTGGTGAACCGTCGAGTGATAAACAAATTGGTGACGTAATTCGCGTTGGACGGCGTGGTTCATTGAATGCCAATTTGACGGTTCACGGTATTCAAGGACACGTGGCTTATCCAGAATTAGCCGACAATCCAATTCATAAAATTACGCCTGCCTTAAATGATTTAGTTAATGAAGTTTGGGATAATGGCAATGCGTTTTTTCCGGCAACGAGTTTGCAAATTTCCAATATTCACAGTGGTTCTGGGGCAGAAAATGTCATTCCTGCAAATGTAAATGTGCAATTTAATTTGCGTTTTAGCACGGAATTAACCGCTGAGATTATCAAACAACGCACGGCTGAAATTTTAAATCGACATGGTTTGAACTATGACATCCAATGGCGTTTGTCTGGCGAACCATTTTTGACAGCAACGGGCGCGTTGATTGATGCAGCGCATAAGGCGATTAAAACGGTAACCGGTTTTGAAACATTAGATGATACCGGTGGCGGTACCTCTGACGGGCGTTTTATTGCGCCAACTGGCGCACAAGTTATCGAATTAGGCGCGTTAAATGCCAGTATTCACAAGGTAAATGAACATATTGGTGTTGCAGATTTAGACGTTTTGAGCAAAATTTATGAGCAAATGTTGGTTGATTTGCTCGTTACTTCCTAAGCGATTTTTCCTTTTTTATCCCACACAGGTTTTATGCACTTACTTCAACTTGCACGACAAGCAATTCTCACTCCTGCGAACATTCAAGATTCAGATATTGAAAAATTGATGAATCAATTACTCAGTGCAGAAGTTGATGCCGCAGATATTTATTTTCAATCTAGCCATTCCGAATCGTGGGTGCTTGAAAGCGGTATTGTCAAAGAAGGGCATCACAGCATCGAGCAAGGTGCTGGTGTACGGGCGGTGTCGGGAGAAAAAACAGGGTTTGCCTACAGCGACCGTTTAGAAATGCCGGTTTTATTCGAGGCAATCAACAACGTCAAAGCTATTACGCGTCAGGCACAAAACGCGCAAGTCAATCTGAATGCGATAAACACCAATGCACGCATTTTATATCCTGCGTTGAATCCGTTGAAGTCGCTTGCAGATCAACAAAAAATTGATTTTTTAAAGCAAATCGATACGCAAACTCGTGCTTTAGATTCACGCATTGAAGAAGTGATTGTGAGTTTATCGGGTGTTCACGAACATATTTTGGTGGCAAATCAAGACGGTCATTTACTCGCTGATGTGCGCCCATTAGTGCGTTTGAATATTACGGTTATCGTCGTTGAAAATGGCAAACGTGAACAAGGCAGTATGGGCGGCGGCGGTCGTTGTGATTACGCAATGTTTTTTGAACAAGATACCGCTATGAATTATGCGCGAGAAGCGGTGCGTCAAGCCTTGGTCAATCTCGAAGCTGGCGAAGCTCCCGCAGGAAATATGACAGTTGTATTGGGCGCAGGCTGGCCTGGAATTTTATTACACGAAGCTATTGGGCATGGTTTAGAAGGTGATTTTAACCGTAAAGGCACGTCAGCATTTAGCGGACGTGTTGGCGAACGTGTCGCTTCTTCATTATGCACGGTTGTGGATGACGGCACATTACACGGACGACGTGGGTCACTGAGTATCGATGACGAAGGTACGCAAACCGAAAACACGGTGTTAATCGAAAACGGTATTTTAAAAGGTTACATGCAAGACCGATTAAACGCGCGTTTGATGGGGGTGAATCCTACGGGGAATGGACGACGTGAATCTTACGCACATTTGCCCATCCCACGCATGAACAATACTTATATGTTGGCAGGACAACATTATCCCGATGAGATTATTCAATCGGTCAAAAATGGTTTATATGCGAAAAATTTTGCCGGTGGACAAGTTGATATTACGTCAGGAAAATTCGTATTTTCTGCCAGCGAAGCGTATTTAATTGAAAATGGAAAAATTACTCGCCCTGTCAAAGGCGCAACTTTAATTGGTAATGGTCCTGATGTTTTGATGAAAGTTTCAATGGTGGGTAATGATTTAGAACTCGACAGCGGTGTGGGAACATGCGGCAAAGATGGGCAAAGTGTGCCAGTCGGAGTCGGTCAACCGACGTTAAAAATTGATGGTCTTACCGTTGGCGGCACACAAGTTTAATTACAGAAACGTTTATGAAATTTACTAAAATGCACGGTCTTGGCAATGATTTCGTTGTCGTTGATGCTATCAATCAACGCATTGCTCTTACGCCGAAAAAAATCCGTTTTATGGCAAATCGTCACACGGGGATTGGTTTTGACCAATTGCTGGTCGTTGAAAAAAGTAGCCAAGCGAATGCTGATTTTAAATACCGTATTTTTAATGCCGATGGCAGTGAAGTTGGGCAATGCGGCAATGGCGCACGGTGTTTTGCGCGATTTGTGCGTGATAAAAAATTGACCGATAAAGATGAAATTCGAGTTGAAACAAAATCCGGACAATTGGTTTTAAATTTTGACGACAATGATTTGATTACCGTTAATATGGGAATTCCTCGCCATTTGCCTGCCGAAATTCCACTCGTTGCCGAGCAAGAAGCGCGTTTTTATACCGTCAATGTGAATGGTACTGAAAAAGCCTTTGGTGCCGTCTCGATGGGCAATCCACATGCGGTTTTACAAGTGAATGATATTAAAACAGCACCCGTCGAAACCATTGGCTCAGCACTTGAAAATCACAATATTTTTCCCGAACGCGCCAACATTGGTTTTATGCAAGTATTAGACAAAAATGCGATTAAATTGCGTGTTTATGAACGTGGTGCTGGCGAAACGCAAGCGTGTGGAAGTGGCGCGTGTGCGGCGGTTGTTATCGGCATTGAACAACATTTATTAAATGATACGGTGCGCGTCGAATTACCGGGTGGTGAATTAACGATTCGTTGGGCAGGACGCGGTGAACCTGTATTTATGACTGGCGCGGCAGTTTCTGTATTTGAAGGATTTATTGCATTATGAGTGAAGTAGAAAAACCAGCCAAAAAACCACGCGCTCCGCGTACGGTAAAACCTGAAACCGAGTCGAAAACACCTAAGCCAAAAGCTATTAAAGCCAAGCCGGTTGATAAAATCGAGCTAACTGCAACCCAAGTTGCTGATTATTTAAAAGCGCATCCCGATTTTTTTACCGAACATGTCCAATTACTTGAACATTTAAGTATTCCGCATCCAAGTGGTGGCGCAGTTTCGCTGATTTCTAAACAATTGGAATTATTCCGGTCACGTTATCAAGACATGGAAAATCAATTAACTGAATTGATTGAAATTGCGCGTGATAACGACACGGCTGTCAATCGTATGCACAAGTTGAATTTGGCTTTGCTCGATGCGACAACGTTAGAAGATGTCGTTTCGAATTTAAACCTCGTATTATCCGAATACTTTTTAACCGATTTTGTGGCAATTCGATTGATTCAACCGTCACCACCTTCTGATTTTGATGCCATTTTTATTGCACCAGACAGCAAAGAATTAAAACCATTTGAACGTGAATTAAGCACGGGATTACCCAGTTGTGGTCAATTGTCACCTTTGCAAGCGCGGGTATTATTTGGATTTCAAGCAAATGAAGTGAAATCTTGTGCGATTGTACCAATGTTGTTTACAGAATTAGAAGGATTACTGGCGATTGGTAGTCGGGACGTTAATCGTTTTCACGCCAGCATGGGACATTTATTTTTAACGCAAATGAGTGAAGTAATCGCAACACGCTTGATTACCTTGTTGCAACCTCCAAAATAGTTTTATATGCCATGTTATTGATTTCATATTTAAAACTGTGTTTTTTTCGCGGTAGCCCAACAGAATTAAATCCTAGCAGTAATTTTTCATGGCAGTGCATCGCCTTTTACTTGGTTTCTGGGATTATTGTTGAAGGATTGATTGCTGATTTTGCAGATGGCACGTTAGAAGTTTCATTGCGCGCTATCATGGCATTTTCTTCTGTGGCGACGTTTTTATTTTTTCAGAAAAATATTTTGCTATTTCAGCGCGTTTTTACCGCGATATTTGTTTGTGAAAACTACATTATGATTCTTGCTATTGCGTGTGAGGTATTGGATTTCGCTTTAGTTCGAATTCATTATGAACACCGTGAACTGGTCGGCATTATTTTGGCTGTGTTCTTAGTGACGTGGTATTTGGGGATTGTGGCGTTTATTTTACGACGATTTTTTGCCTACAACGTGGGGACAAGTGTGTCACTTGCGTTTTGTTATTTTGTTTTAACGTACGGCATTCCAATGCTGTTTATGGATATTTAAACTATGCGCCTAGCATTTTCGCGTTCGCGCTTTACCATTTTGGGACTATTTTTATTGATAAATTTAGTCACATTTGCATTGTTGCGTGTGGCGTTGCTAATAAAACAATGGGCGGACATTGATACGCCTTTTTATCAAATTGCTTTTGCATTTGTTTTGGGAGCAATTCACGATTTAGCGTATTACAGCTATTTGTTAATTCCCTTTACGCTTTATTTGCTGGTTATTCCTAATAGCTGGTATCAAAACAAATTACACAAATGGTTCGTGTTTTTAGGTTTTCTAATCAATTTGTACATTCTGTTTTTTGTCGTGGTATCAGAATGGACATTTTGGGATGAGTTTGGTGTACGGTTTAATTTCATTGCGGTGGATTATTTAATTTACACGCATGAAGTGGTTCAAAACATTATCGAATCGTATCCGTTGGGTTTATTGTTATCCAGTATTTTCATCGTCGCCATTGCTTGTTTTTTACTGGTTAAAAACACTTTGGCAATCACGTTTTATGCGAGTGAAACATTTTCCCGCCGAGCGAAAATTGCAGGTGTTTTATTTTTGCTGCCAGTTATTAGTTATTTTGCAATTGGGCGTACAACGTATCAATTTTCAGCCAATACTTATTTAAACGAAATTGCCGCTAATGGTGCGTATCAATTTTTCTCTGCGTTTCGCAATAACGAACTAGATTATCGACATTTTTATCGATTGGGTGATGACACGCAGTTATCGCAAAAAATCAAAACCGAATTAGGCGCAACGGGTGATAGTTTGTATAACATCAAACGCGACATTAAAAGCAATGGCGCAGAAAAACGTTTAAATATTGTTTTGATTACCGTTGAAAGTTTAAGTGCGGATTACTTGAGCAAATTTGGCAATACGCAAAACATTACACCTTTTATGGACAGTTGGTTTAAAGAAGGCGCGTTATTTACCAATTTTTATGCGACGGGAACACGCACAATTCGTGGTTTAGAAGCCTTGACCTTATCCATTCCGCCCACGGCAGGACAATCGATAGTCAAACGTCCGGATAATGAAAAACTGTTTAATTTAGGGCATGTGTTGCAACAACGTGGTTACGATACCGCGTTTTTATACGGTGGACGTGGTTATTTTGACAACATGAATGCGTTTTATGCGGGAAATGGTTATCGGATTGTCGATCAAACTGAATTCACTGCCGAAGAAATCACGTTTAAAAATGCGTGGGGGGTGTCGGATGACATTATTTTCAATCGCACGGTCAAAGAAGCCGATTTAGATTTCGCTCAACATAAACCGTTTTTCTTCCAAATTATGACCACGACCAATCATCGTCCGTATTCCTATCCAGAAGGTAAAATCGATATTCCATCGGGTCAAGGAAGGGAAGGCGCGGTGAAATATACCGATTACGCGATTCAAGAATTTATCAAAACAGCGAAAACGAAACCTTGGTTTGATGATACGATTTTTGTGATGGTCGCCGATCATTGTGCAGGCAGTGCGCGAAAAACCGAATTACCGGTTGATAAATATCATATTCCCTTATTTATTTACGCACCTAAACACGTTCCCGCTGTTGAAAATGCAACGCTTTCTAGTCAAATCGATGTTGCGCCGACGGTATTGGGTTTATTGAATTTGAATTATGAAAGCCAATTTTATGGGCAGGATATTTTTAAAATATCGCCTGAAAACGGTCGTGCGCTTGTGAGTAATTATCAAAAATTGGGTTTATTTAAGAATAATAAGTTAGTGTATTTGTCACCGCAGCAAAAAATCGATATGGTTGACGACCCGCTCGGAAAACATCAGGATTTAAAACCAGAAACACAGCTCGATTTGGTCAATGATGTGATGAGTTATTATCAATCGGCGGATTATATTTGGACACACCGTTTAAGCCGCTACCCTTAAAACTTTAAAACAGGATAACAACCAATGAAAATGACACCGTTTAATGTTCAAAAAACCGTCCGTATGACAGCGTTTACATTGTTATCAACAGGTTTAGTCACAGGTTGTATGACGGTGGGGCATGAATTTCCTGCCGGTAATGTATCGAGTATTAAAATAGGCACAACGACCCAAAATGATATTACTAATTTATTCGGAACACCTTGGCGCACTGGGGTTGAAAATGGATTGAAAACATGGACGTATGGTGATTATTCTTACAATTTAATGGGAAATGGTAATTCTGAAGATTTAGTGATTCATTTTAATAAAAATGATGTCGTGACTTCATACACGTTCAACAGTACAAAACGGTCTAAATAATTGCAAACCCTTGCGACAAAACAACTGGCTGATTTTCTCACGCAACTCGAAGTTGAACAGCGTGTTTCCGTTCATACGTTGAAAAGTTATCAGCGCGATTTACAGCAATTAGTCGTTTTTTGTGAGGCAAAAAAACTGGATACTTGGGTGCAATTACAACCCAGTGATATTCGCCAACATATTGCTAATCGTCATCGGCAGGGTTTGAGTGGTAAAAGTTTGCAACGTGAATTATCAGCGACGCGGTGCTTTTATACCTATTTGTTAAAAAATAATCTGGCAACCATCAATCCCGCGCAATACGTTAAAGCACCTAAACAAGTACGAAAATTGCCCAAAACGTTAGATGTGGATCAAGTCAGCGGTTTACTTGATGCAGGGACGGATTCTGTTTTAGAAGTGCGTGATTTAGCCATGTTTGAGTTGTTTTATTCGTCAGGTTTGCGATTAAGTGAGTTAGTGAATTTGAATTTATTTGATTTAGATTTGAGCGATAAGTCGTTGCGTGTTCAAGCAGGGAAGGGCGGCAAAGCGCGAATTTTACCAATAGGTAGCAAGGCTGTGACGGCTTTGCAAAATTGGTTAAAACATCGCGTGGCGCGTTCGGAAAGTGAAAAAGCCGTTTTTTTATCCATACGCGGCGATCGATTGAGTCAACGCAATGTCGAATACCGTTTAGCACAATGGTGTATTAAAAAAGGCGTGCCAGAACATGTCCACCCACACATGTTACGTCATTCTTTTGCCAGTCATTTATTGCAATCGAGCCAAGATTTACGCGCGGTGCAAGAATTACTCGGACACAGCAATATTAACACCACGCAAATTTATACCCATTTAGATTTTCAGCATTTGGCAAAGGTCTACGATAACGCCCATCCACGGGCAAAAAAAAAGCCGGCTTAGTCGCGCCAAAAACACTAAAAACCTGCTACTATGCGCCACATTTTAAAATACAATCACGCAAATCTATTTCCTTTTAAGGTTTAAATCATGGCGGCAAGCGAAAAAATAACAGACATCAAAGCAAAAGGTACGGCGTGGGTGCTTAGCGTTTTAGCATCTATTGGCATCTTAATCGTATTTGTGTTGGCGCAATGGTGGGGGCGAGAACCGGGTCAATTCAACATATTAGAATCCGCAATTTCACAAGCTGGTCTTACTCCTGAACCAGAAGATACTGAAAATTCAGAAACAGAACACAGTGGTCCTGTTGAAGCACCGAGTTATGAAGTTTTAGCGTCGCAATTACCGCTTGGTTACACTTATGCGGCAACATTGGCGCATATTGCTGACACATTGTTAAACAAAAGTGGTGGTTATATCACCAACGACATCGCGCCTCCCGGTGTGATGCTCGATAACATCACCAGTTGGGAATGGGGCGCGTTAGTTATGCTCCGCGATGCGACCACCGCATTAAGAAACCATTTTGCCCGCGATCAATCGCAATCTGAACAAGATCCTGACTTAGCGATTGCTGAACCGTATTTTTATTACGAGCCAAATTCTTGGGCATTACCTGCAACCGAAGCAGAATATGAAAAAGGGATTCAAGCCTTGCATAAATACATGGCACGTTTGCAAGACCCTGGTGCGGGTAAAAAAGCACAATTTTATTCACGCGCGGATAACTTATGGCAATACACCGAGGTCGTCATCAAACGTCTGGGCAACCTGAACACC
>DALYHZ010000024.1:0-16210 GCA_031970635.1 Methylococcaceae bacterium
CAAGCAAGCGTTTGAGCATGAAAGCGGCGATTGTTTGCATCGAGATATTCCTGTTTGCAATCGTCGCAAAGTGCAAATGTTGCCATGCTGGTATTTGCGCGGTCATAAGGTTGGTGCATCGTGATGCTGTGACGCGGTCCACAACTGCAACAACTGGTAAATGGATAACGATAATAACGGCTTTTGGGATTAAAAATGTCTTCGACACATTCAGAACAGGTTGCAATGTCTGGCAAACTAAATGCGGAAATGGGTGCATCGACAACACTGGTTAAAATTTCAAAGTGTTCAAAATTTTCCAGCGGTTTGACTGTAATTTTGAAATTTTGAATTTTTGCAAAAGGTGGTAATTCGGTTTGCAGTGCATAGAGGAATTCTTGTTGCGATGCGTTTAAACCTTCGATGGAAATTAACACGCCTAAAGACGTGTTTTTAATCCAGCCTTTTTGTTCAAAGCGTGTGGCTAAACGCGCTACGAATGGACGAAATCCAACGCCTTGCACCATGCCTTGGATTTCGAGTTGGGAATGGATAACCATTTATTCTCTGCGCCAACGCGTTGTGCCATCTGGCGAATCTTCCAAAATAATATTTTTAGCTTTCAATTCGTCACGGATTTGGTCAGCCAACGCCCAATTTTTTGCTTTTTTGGCATCGATTCGCGCTTGAATTTGGGCTTCGATTTCAGCGTCGTCATCGCTTTCACCTTTCAAAAAGGCTTCGGGATTGTCTTGCAATAAACCTAAAACGCCAGCGAGGGATTTTAATGTTGCCGCTAAAACAGGCGATTTTGTTTTATTGAGTTCACGCGCCACGTCAAATAAAACCGCTAACGCAACGGGCGTATTAAAATCATCATTCATCGCGTCTTCAAAGCGCGTTTTATATTCTGAGTCAATGTCGGTTTCTATAATTTCAACATCACGCAATGCCGTATAAAGTCGCGTCAAACCTGCGCCGGCATCGTTTAATGATTCGTCAGAATAATTTAATGGACTACGATAGTGACTTGTCAAAATGAAAAAACGGACGATTTCAGGACGATATTGTTTTAACACTTCGCGCACGGTGAAAAAGTTGCCGAGCGATTTGGACATTTTTTCTTCGTTGATTCGCACAAAACCGTTGTGCATCCACAAATTCACAAATTTTTCCCCCGTTGCACCTTCGGATTGGGCGATTTCATTTTCATGATGTGGAAATTGCAAATCCATCCCGCCGCCGTGAATATCAAACGAATTGCCTAAACAACACGTCGACATTGCCGAACATTCGATATGCCAACCAGGACGACCATTGCCCCAAGGTGATTGCCAAAAGGGTTCACCTTCTTTTGCCATTTTCCACAACACAAAATCCATCGGATTTCGTTTTGCTAAATCCACATCCACACGTTCACCGGCTTGCAAATCGTCTAAATTCTTACCGGATAATTGACCATAATTTTTAAATTTATCCACGGCGTAAAACACATCGCCATTTGTACCGACATAGGCAAATTCATTGATTATCAATTTTTCAATCATGGCAATGATGTCGTGAATTGACGACGTGGCGCGAGGTTCGAGGTCAGGACGTAAGACGTTTAACGCAGATTCATCTTCGTGCATCGCATCAATAAATCGAGCGGTTAAAGCATCAATGGATTCGCCATTTTCGTTTGCACGATGAATAATTTTATCGTCAATATCGGTGATATTACGCACATAAGTAACGTAATAATCTAAATGACGCAAATAACGCACAACCGTATCAAACACGACCATCACCCGCGCATGTCCAACGTGACAATAGTCATAAACCGTCATGCCGCAAACATATAAACCGACTTTACCTGCAATGCGAGGCGTGAAAGTTTCTTTAGAACGAGTGAGCGTGTTGTAAATTTTTAGCATTCTGTTTTGTCGTTAAATGTAAATGATGCGGCAATTTATCAAGCCAGTGCTTCTATTTCAAGTTAAAACCGCCTAAAATTCGCGCTCTTAAAAACATTCTCAAGGAAACAAATGCGAAACTTATTACTCTCAATGTTGTTTCTTTTCACAGCAACAACCTCTTTTGCAACGGAAACTAAAATGTCTCAAACCCACCCGAAAGTTAAATTAACAACATCACTTGGCGAAATCACCATCCAATTAAACGCCGAAAAAGCCCCAATTAGTAGCGCGAATTTTTTAACATATGTTAAAGAAGGTTTTTATAACGGCACGATTTTTCATCGCGTGATTAAAGGTTTTATGGCTCAAGGCGGTGGTTTTGATACCAGTTTTAATCAAAAAGAAACCCATGCGCCGATTGAAAACGAAGCGGACAATGGTTTGAAAAATAATCGTGGTACATTGGCTATGGCGCGTACAAACGTACCGAATTCTGCAACAGCCCAATTTTTTATCAATTACAAAGACAACGCTTTTTTAAATCACACAGGCAAAAATGCGAGCGGTTGGGGTTATGCGGTATTTGGTGAAGTGATTGAAGGCATGGAGGTGGTTGATAAAATGGCAACCGAACCAACCGGCAATCGTGGTGGTCATCAAGACGTGCCAAAAACTGACATCGTCATTGAAAAAGCAGAAGTTATTGAATAAATGATTTTATTCATCTCCGACCTACATTTATCTTTCGATAAACCTAAAATAACCCGTCATTTTGTCTATTTTCTGCAAACAAGAGCGCGACAAGCTAAAACGCTTTATATTTTAGGTGATTTGTTTGATGCGTGGGTCGGTGATGATGATTTTACCGAACCAAACGCGCAAATTCGCCGCGAATTAAAACGTTTAACCGATTTTGGCGTTACCGTTTATATCCAACGCGGTAATCGGGATTTTTTAATTGGCGAACGTTTTGCGCGAGGCACGGGCGTTATTTTATTAGACGATTATGCGGTGATTGATTTAGAAGGTGAGAAAACCCTTTTAACTCACGGTGATTTATTGTGTAGCGATGATGTGGCGTATCAAGCCTTTCGTGCTAAATCGCGAACGTTAGAATGGCAACAAAATGTTTTGTCAAAACCGTTGTGGCTACGTTTAATTGCCGCGCGTTGGTATCGGTTACGCAGTTTTTGGCATAAACAAAAGAAATCTGATTACGTTATGGATGTGAATCAAACGACCGTTGAAAATCTCATGCGAAAATATCAATGTACCCGTCTAATTCATGGTCATACGCATCGGCGCGCTTTGCATGAATTTAATTTGAATGGTCAAAAAGCACAGCGTTTTGTGCTTGCCGATTGGAATAACGACGGCGGCGAAGTGTTGCGTTTTGATTTTTAAGAACAAAAAGTGAGTAAATGAGATATTTTAGGTTTTTCATTGTGGCGGTTTCTCCTTCATTGAATCGTGTTCGTGACGGTGAGTTTTTTTTCCAACCTCTGGAGTTCCTGAAACAATAATCTGACCAGTTGGTACTTTATTTCCTTTTGCATTACTTTCATAACTCATGCTTTTGTTGTCATTAGCAGCTGTATCAACATCTGCAAAAATATCTAAGGATACATCAGTATGACCAGCACCTTGATTCCATCTAGCATCAATCCAATATGTTCCAGTGTATGGCGCAACAAAATTACTTAATTTCATTATGCTTACGCTATCGCTAGATAAATGGATCTTATCTATTGCACTAATAGCGTTACCTAAATTATCAAAAATTGTTATCGAAAAGGGATCAAAATAACTCAGGCTAAAAACTGTATATGTAACACCTTCTATTCCATGCCATGCACGAACATTTCAATGAAACATCATCCCTTGAGTACGCGAATATACTGAGGCTGTAAAATCCCAATTTTTAGATTCTGGCTTCAGCATTTCCGCGTCAAGAAATAAGTAATGTTAATCGTTGTTTCATCATTTCAGCTCAAATTAGGCGAAGTTTTTAGCAAATACTTGAGCCATTGCACCACAATTCATATTCGCTGATGTCGATGTCGTCATTCCAGCTAACCGCATAACCGCCTTGTTCAATTTTGACGTTTTTGAAAAAAGCGATGTTTCTTAACTCCGCAAACATTTCATTTTTCAAAAGTGGCGTTACGTCATATTGGCGTTTTTCGTGGTTTTCAAATTCCACTAACAACTGATGATTTTCTGTTGCGATAACTGTTTGAATTTTTGGCGGCTTCATAATCTTAAACTAATGGAGGTAATTTATTGAATTGTTGGGTTTGTCACATTTCAAGTAATTCGGATTGATAGCGAGTTGCCCATTCAATAACCATTTTGGTTGCCCGATTTGGTAAATCGCCTTCAATCATTTCGAGTGTTTCGATATTGAAAAGCGCGTTGTATTCGCCATAAACAACGTGGAAGTGTGGCGGTGGATGGTCGCCGAAAAATAATTTGACGACAATTCCATAAAATCTGGTGACTTCTGGCATTTTTGTTCCTTGATAAGCAAAGTAAAAGGGCGAGTCAAAAAACTCACCCTTACAATTTTAAACCTCTTTATAAATCGCCGCGCCTTCTTCTAAAAACTCCGTTCAGCTTGTTCGATTAACGTGTCTTTGAATATCTCCCAAGTGAGTTCTTAAACTTTGCCACTCACTTTTTTTGAAAACGGGCGGCTAATGATTCATCAATTTATGTAATTTAATTGGCAAATGTTGTTTATAAAAATCAAAATCTTTGTCTGTAGTAAATATCTCAGCATTCAAGCGAATCGCCACCGCACAAATCAAAAAATCAATGTGCGAACCTTGAATACCTTTTCGACGACAATGATTTGAAAGACGAGCCGCCTCAATATAATCCACATCAATCACAGCTTCATTTTCAAAATAACTCAAATGCTCGTTTAACACTTCAAATTTATGGGCATCGCTGTAACCCGATAATAATTCTTGTTTAATTGCTCCGATAACTAAAACGCGCTGTGCCGAAATTAAATCATTTAATTGCTCAACATAAGCTGAAAAATTTTGATGTTTCGAGCGCAAGGCATACGACCAAATGCAAGTATCGACTAATACTTTCAAGATTTACGTCCTAACTTGTAGTCATAATCCGCATCAGGGTCTAATGTTCCAAACAACGCGGTTATTTTTTGTTGTTTGTGACGATTGATAAATTCTCGCAACGCAGTGACAACAATATCTTCTTTCGTTTCAAAATGCCCAACTGCGAGAGCTTCATTGATTAAACTATCTTCAACAGCAATCATAATCGACATAAAACCTCCTAAAATTCAAATCAGATAAAAAACAAAACCCCCCGTTTTTTAGCAAACGGGCTGTTTCAGGCGAATTACAAAATGAAATCATCAGCAACTAAACTCGTTACGCCATTTAGTTGAATAGCAAAATCTGGCACCTTGTCGTTATTCACATTGCCATAAAGAATTTTATTTGTGCTATCAAAACGTAATTCCCCAGTAGTGCCACTAAATGCTTTACTTCCAATAAACTTGAACGAATGGTCATAATAGAACGTTGGATTTGCATCAATACTTGAAAGGTCAATTTTGTCACCATCGCTGTGATTGAAATCTGTAATAACATCACGAGTTTTTGAATTTGTACCAGTTTCGTTTATCGCATTAAACTTAAAAACATCTGCTCCTTTCCCACCTGTTAACTTATCTACACCCAAGCCACCAATCAAAGTGTCGTCACCTGCTAAACCAGAAAGTGTATCGTTTTTAGTCGTTCCCGTGAGCAAATCATTTCCAGCCGTTGGTGTTGTACTAATTTTGGTAATGACAATAGCAGTAGGAATACTTGTTGCAGTTTCAAGTGTTCCTTCACCATCAATGTAACTTACTTTTAAACTAATTTTTTTACCAATATCACTTGCTGAAATTTTATATGTTGCAGCATTTGCTCCATAAATTTCATAGCCATTACCTAGCCACTGATATTCGAAATCACCTAAACCATCATCGTCAGCTAATGTGCTTTTTACAGACAAAATTTCATCTTGTTTAGCAATTCCTAAAATTTTTACACCACCAGTCGGAGATGTATTTGCAAAAGGTAATTCTGTTGATTCCAGTCCAAAGGTCGTATCTAAAGTTCCATTAGCATTGTAACGAGCAACAGCAAAATTATTATCACTAGCCCCTGCTAACACCATTTTGCCATCACTTTGAATGGCTAAACTGTAGGCTTTATCATTGCCACCAAAATCTGTGCTTACTCTTCCGCTAGTATTAAAAGTTTCATCCAATGAACCATCATTGTTGTAACGAGCCAAAGCAAAGTTATTACCAGAGTAGCCTCCAAGTAAAATTTTTCCATCATTTTGAACTGCTAAACTATAACCTTTGTCGTCGCCACCAAAATCTGTTGTGACCTTGCCATCGGTGTCAAAAGTTGTATCTAACGAACCATTGCTGTTATAGCGTGCTATTGCGAAATTATGACTTGAATAATCACCAGAATAGCCGCCAACCAAGATTTTTCCGTCATTTTGAACCTCGATACTTTGCGCGTCTTCACTAGCACCAAAATCCGTAATCACCTTACCTGCACTGCCAAAGCTCACATCTAATGAACCATCACTGTTGTAGCGAGCTAAAGCAAAGTCAGTATAACCAGTGCTTCCAGCGACTAAGATTTTTCCGTCTGATTGAACTGCAACACTGTTGGCATAATCATATAAATTAGACGTAGACGTATAGCCACCATATGTAGGCATAGAAAAATCACTTTCTGTTTTTCCGATTTGGGAAACTAATTTTCCATCTTTATCAAGATATGAATCTAATGAACCATCACTGTTATAACGAGCTAAAGCAAAAGATGTTTCATTAGTTGTGAATCTAAGAGAAGACAGCCAATTGCTACTGAAATTATGTGAACTACCAGCAACTAAAATTTTATTATCTGTTTGTATAGAGAGACTTTGACCTAGATTTTGATAGCCTTCTTTAAAATTTGTAGTTACTTTTCCATCCGTATCAAAAGATGTATCCAGTGAACCATCGGAGTTGTAACGTGCTACTGCAAAATCATAACCAGTTGTGCCAGCCGCCAAAATTTTACTGTCGGACTGAACCTTAATTTCATTGATTGTATCTGTACCCCAAAAATTAAAAGAGCTTGTCGTGACTTTGCCATTGCTACCAAAATCAGCATCTAACGTTCCGTCGCTGTTGTAGCGAACTAATGCAAATGTGGTTTTAATTTTATCACCAGAACTACCTCCAACTAGAATTTTTCCGTCCGATTGTATTGCAACGCTTTGTCCTAAATCTGTTCCACCAAAATCTGTGGTGACTTTTCCTGTAAGTTTTTGTGTCATGATTTTGTTGTTCCTGTGCAGATGTTAAAAATGTTGTTGGTTTAATCATGGTTTTGTAATTATGTGACTGTTTCAATCGTTAAGCCAGTTACGTCATTTTAATTACCGATGTAGCGAGCCTTAAACTTCACTCGCTACTTATCTAAAATTACAACCGCTTAAACCTCGTGATAAATCGCCGCGCCTTCTTCTAAAAACTCATGCGATTTTTCTTTCATGCCAATTTGCAACGCTTCCTCATCGGTTACACCTTTTTCTTCGGCATAATTACGAACATCTTGGCTAATTTTCATCGAACAAAAATGCGGACCACACATCGAACAGAAATGCGCGACTTTTGAAGATTGTTTTGGCAAAGTTTCATCGTGAAATTCACGCGCTTTTTCAGGGTCTAAACCGATGTTGAATTGGTCTTCCCAACGGAATTCAAAACGCGCTTTTGACATCGCATTATCCCGCGCTTGTGCGCCAGGATGCCCTTTGGCTAAATCTGCCGCGTGCGCCGCGATTTTATAAGTCACAATCCCTTCGCGCACATCTTGTTTATTCGGCAGCCCTAAATGTTCTTTTTGCGTGACATAACACAACATCGCGCAACCGTACCAACCGATATTTGCCGCGCCAATCGCTGAGGTAATGTGGTCATAACCTGGTGCAATATCGGTCGTGAGAGGTCCTAAGGTATAAAAAGGAGCTTCGCCACATTCTTCGAGTTGCTTGTCCATGTTGACTTTAATCATGTGCAACGGAACGTGTCCAGGACCTTCAATCATGGTTTGGACATCGTGTTTCCACGCAATTTTTGTCAATTCGCCGAGCGTTTCAAGTTCACCAAATTGCGCCGCGTCATTCGCGTCATAAATCGAACCTGGACGCAGCCCGTCACCCAATGAAAACGCCACATCATAGGCTTTCATGATTTCGCAGATTTCTTCAAAGTGCGTGTAAAGGAAACTTTCGGTGTGATGCGCGAGACACCATTTCGCCATAATTGAACCACCGCGCGACACAATGCCCGTCATACGTTTTGCGGTTAATGGAACGTGATGCAAACGCACACCCGCATGAATCGTGAAATAATCGACACCTTGTTCAGCCTGTTCAATCAACGTGTCTTTGAAAATTTCCCACGTTAAATCTTCGGCTTTGCCATCCACTTTTTCGAGAGCTTGATAAATCGGCACCGTGCCAATCGGCACAGGCGAATTACGCAAAATCCATTCGCGCGTTTCGTGGATATTTTTACCTGTCGATAAATCCATAATCGTGTCGCCGCCCCAACGAATGCCCCAAAGCATTTTTTCAACTTCTTCTTCAATCGAAGATGTAATCGCCGAATTGCCCAAATTCCCGTTAATTTTCACCAAGAAATTACGCCCGATAATCATCGGTTCAAGTTCAGGATGGTTGATATTGCACGGAATAATCGCTCGTCCACGCGCCACTTCGTCACGCACAAATTCAGGGGTAATCACATCAGGAATAGACGCACCAAACGAATCGCCCTTGTGTTGGTCTTTCCACAATTCGCGCATTTCTTCCATTTTTTGGTTTTCACGAATGGCGATAAATTCCATTTCGGGCGTGATGATGCCTTGACGCGCGTAGTGCATTTGCGAAACATTTTTGCCCGCTTTCGCGCGACGCGGATTACGAACTAACTCAAAACGCAATTCATCTAAACTTTTATCTGCTAAACGCGCACGACCATATTCTGAGCTTAATTGCGTTAATTCTTCGGTGTCGCCACGTTCTTCAATCCATTTTGCGCGTAAGGCGTTTAAACCTTTTTTCAAATCGACTTCCACATTTGGGTCGGTATAAACGCCTGACGTGTCATAAACATAAAGCGGCAAGTTTTTTTCTGCGCCGAAATGCGCGGGCGTATCTGAAAGCGTAATTTTACGCATCGGCACTTGAATATCAGGGCGTGAGCCTTGAACGTAGATTTTTTCTGATGCGGGATAATTGGGGATTTTGATATTGAGTGCGCTCATAATTTCTCTCTAAAAAATAAAAATAAAGCGCAGGGAAGATTTTTGAAGGCTTTCCTACGCTGGGATTAACCAGATTCAGGTGATAAGGGTTTAATCTCAGCCTTGAAAATCAAAGCACCCCTAGCCGTTATGGATGTCGCTAAATTAAAGGATAAGTTGGCGAATTGCAAACTGGAGACTGTAAAAATTTTGCGTTTATACAGAAATTTTTACAGTCTCGAGTTGAGTTATTTGCCATTTGCAGAATTGGGCATCGAAAGGATTGGCATGATGTTTCCGCCATTTTCACCGCTAACAATTTGGGGTAATTGTCCGTTCCATTTCAATTTGGCTTGGGCTTCCATGAACGCAATGTACTGTTTTGAATCGTTGTTGAACATTGCCATTTCAGCTTTTAATCGTGCTGCTTGACCTTCGCCTTCTAAAGTTTTGCGTGTTTTCTCAGCTTGCGAGGCAATTTCAACAGAACGTGCTGCGCCTTGTGCTGCTTCAATAGCTGCATCCGCTTCGCCTTTGGCGGCAATGACTTTTTGTTGTGCTTTAGCGGTTTCAACGATCTGTTTATTCTGCTCTGCCACTGCATCGTTTTTGGCTTTCACGGCATTTTCGTTGGATTGCACAAATGTTGGTGAATAAATAATTCCCGCAAATTGCAAACTGTGTGGCTCAATGCCAAATTGTTCACGCATGGCAGCAAACACTAATTCCGTGACTTCTTGCTGAATAATTTCTCGATTTTGAGAAATGTTAGTGGTGTTTTGTTTATTGAAAACTCTGCCAACACGGTCACGAACAATTGGCACAATGCTCGTTTCAATGTCGAAGTCACCTGTTTTTCCAACCTCATAAAGCAAATGGTTCACTTTATTTTTAGGAATGGTGAAATTGAAGTTAATGTCTAACGTGATTTTTTGATTATCCACCGTATTCACATCAAAACTTGGAATGTGCAATGTCGTCAAACTCACTTGCAAACGGTCAACCGTATCAATTAGTGGGAATTTTAAATGTGGACCTGGCTGAAGCGGCTCGTTATAAACCACTGAACCTAATCGTCGTAAATTTCCCATTTCTGACGGGTCAACAATAAAAATTGGCGATAAACTCATCAGCATAACGATTCCTAACACACCACCGCCATAGAGTTTCCAACTTTTCAAGTGGTTATTTTCTGTTAAATTCGTCAAGTCCATAGTTAAAACCTCAAAGTTTTCAACATCGCTTTTAAAGTAAGTGGATTTTGCAATTCTTGAATTTCACGCTCGATGTCTTTGAGTGATTTTTTAAGTTTTCGAATGTCACGCGACAGAGCTTTTAATACGTCATCAGGTGTGAATTTGATATAAGGCGGTGCATTAAGCATCATGCGGAACGGCAATACAATTTCGTTAATTTCCTGCTCTAATTCATCGAGTTGCTCTTGCAAAACTTTATTGAAATGCTTCAATTTATCTTCGGCAATCGTGTTTAAGTTCAATTGGTCAATTTGTTCAAGTTCAAGTTGTAACGCCAGCAGCTGTAACAAATCCTTTTTCTTGTACGCTTCATTGACGCGTTGCATGAGCTTCGTTTTACGTTCACGCTCCGTTTCATCAGGTTCACGGTCAGGATGTAAAACTGCCACCAGTTTGCGAAACACTTCTTGAATGGATTTGCTTGCATTTTGAGCGTCTTCTTTTTCCCGCGCTTCTTTTTCGAGTTGTTTCGCAGTTTTCTTGCGTGGAGTACGTTTTGATTGTTGGTGCAAATTGCTTTCTTGTTGTGCCTGAAATTTTTGTTGCAACGCTTCACGCATTGTTTCAGGCGAACTAAAATCCTCATCATTCATTTCAAAACCGAACATTTCTTCCAGCATGGATTTCATCGCATCGGTCATGTCAGATTGCATTTCTTGTTTTTCAGTGTCGAAATCGGTGTGATTGTAGCGGTTGTAAATTGCTTTCAGTTCGTAGAAACCTTCTTGTATCAGTTCGTCTGCCAAATCACAAATGAGTGCTTTCAACTTCGCCTTATCGGTTTTTTTGAAAAACTGTCGCTGTGCGCGCTATCAAGTAGATATACCATTTCAACACGGGCTTGATTAAATGAATCCACTAAAGGCTGATATTCACCATGAACTTGCTGTGAAATTTTTGATTTGGAATTTTCCCAATCAACCAAAATCTTTTTCTGTGCGTCAATTTTTTTAATCAGGCTGTTAAATTTTTTCTGTGTTTTAGACAACACAGTTTTTTCTACTTCATGCTTGATGTGAACGATTTTGGTCATGATTTGTATTATTTCAGTTTCAAAGTTGGGAATTAACGCATATAACAGTCATGTATTCTAAATTGTCAATTGATCAATAACACGTTTGACTTGTCGCCTGCCACTTTTTACCTCCGTAACGAGCGTTCTTTTTCAGCCAGTGACGCATAAATATGAAGTCGAAATGGGTAACGTCCATACTGATTTTTCATACGAAGGCTAATTTGAAGTGAGTAATTTAGCTGGACTTTCAAAAGGTAAATTGAATGCTTGAGCAACACCTTGATGCGTTAATGCACCTTTGTAAGTATTCAAACCACGATGTAACACTTCATTTTGACGCAACGCATCAGTGCCATTTTGCGCTAGATTTATAATAAAAGATGCCGTCTGGTGATTTAACGCAAATGTACTGGTGTAAGGTACGGCGCCAGGCATATTCGCAACACAATAATGCACAACGCCGTCAATATTATAAGTTGGATTGCTATGGGTTGTTGGTTTAGTTGTTTCAACACAACCGCCTTGGTCAACGGCAACATCGACGATTACACTGCCTTCACGCATAGTCGGTAGCATCTCTTTTGTTATCAAATAAGGCGCACGTCCGCCAGGAATAAGAACGGCACCAATCACTAAATCTGCTGTTTTGATAGCCTCTTGAATGTTATAGCCATTACTAGTTAAGGTCTGCAAACGTCCTTGATAAATGTCGTCTAATTGCTTTAAACGATGATGGTTCACGTCTAAAATGGTCACTTTTGCGCCCATTCCTACGGCAATTTGAGCCGCATTTGTACCGACAATCCCAGCACCTAATATCACCACATTGGCAGGTAAAACACCTGGTACGCCACCGAGTAAAATGCCGCGACCGCCATGATTTTTTTGTAAATAATTTGCGCCAATTTGTGTTGCCATTCTTCCGGCAACTTCACTCATCGGTGTCAGTAGTGGCAATTCACCTGATGTAGTTTGAACGGTTTCGTATGCGATTCCTGTAGTATTGGATTGCAATAGGGCTTCTGTTAGGGGTTGATTTGACGCGAGATGTAAGTAAGTAAACAGCAGTAAATCAGCACGAAGAAAATGGTATTCACTGGCTATCGGTTCTTTCACTTTCACAACCAACTCAGCCGACCATGCCTCTTGTGCTGTTGACACAATCGTTGCGCCAGCTAGAACGTAATCGGCATCTGAGATTGCACTCCCAGCTCCAGCATTCGTTTCAATCAAAACCCGATGACCTTTTTCGGTCAGCGATTTAACCGTGCCTGGAATTATGCCAACACGATTTTCGTTATCTTTAATTTCCTTTGGAACGCCAATTATCATTTTTCCTCTTCTTTATTCTATGTTTCATCACTTCTGTTAATGGATGCGTATTGTTGACAACGTTAATCAACGTTTCCGTCTTTAAAGCCATACGATTATTCACAAAGGCTATTTCAATGCCCCCCCCCATAACCGTGCGGCTATCAAGTCGTTTATCTCACTGTTGAACAAGTGGCTAAAAATTAGACTATGCCTTTGCACGATTGAAACTTGACCATCAACCAGTTTCCCATCTATTTTTTAACTGTTTACACAAGCATTTTTACAGTCTCTGATAAAATCATTCGGTCTCTTTGGTGTGTGATTCGCTAGGTTCTAAAACACTTTCAACTTCACGCGAAGTGATGAGTTGTCTTTCTATTTCTCGAACATAATATGAAATGTCAGATTCGATAGATTGCGTAATCCCTATAAATTCCACACCAATGATTTCACTAAATTCGCCCGTGTTATTTTTAAGACGATGTTTCAATACAATCTTAAACGAAATCTTAATTTCAACATTGTTAGGCATGTGAAGTGTGCAATTTTTGTAAACCTTATGTAAAACCAAAAAATATGAAAACGCTTTACTGTGATTAAACATAGAACAACCTGTTGAACTAATATCACGTAAATTTAATTGCATAACATTCGCAAAGCGCACATCTGGAATCGCGGTTTTAATGGAATGGCGTTGTAACTTTAATGCTTCATATATCTCATTACTTGCAAGTGTATACGCATGTTTATATTCAACAGTTTCATTTGCATCAAAAATGGGAAGTTGAATTTTGCAATAACAAATGGTTCGACCAAGTTTTAAAGGATTCACACGAAAAGATTCGCGTCGATTATTGGGTAATATTAGTCCATGCTCGCTAACAGTTTTTCTTTGTAGCTTTAAAGTCGTAATAATCCATTCTGTATTGAGTTCTTTTGTTAATTCCCTTGTCATTTCACTGTAAATTACATTATTTTCCTCATTTAGCACAACAACCGCATGTGCCATTAACCCCGTCAGTGCGCCATTGATAATCTTTACACCATAATCAACGGCAAATGTACTGCGAAAAGTGGATAATGGCACAACATGATTTAATCCTTCTAATTCACAAAACTGCTGTTGCGTGAAAGGTAAATCTGCCGAAATTACGAATAAAACCGTATCATCTAAAACGGTATCCTCTAATTGCAGAATTTCGTCATTGAGTTTTTTTATGAATGCCTTGCAAATGGGTACAGCAAAACTAGGAATAATCGTTAGAATTTTGTATTTCCCCATATAGGTTTCTAGGGAAACATTTTCTAATTCGCTATTGGCTAAAATAAAATTCGGAGCTTGGTCACCTACAGCAGGGAGAGAGCCGTTTGTTGACATCGATAAAGATAGCTTTTTCCAATAGTTTTCTTTGGAAATAACGGGTTGCGCCATCTGCATTTTTGAGTGATTGTTCACAATAGATCTCCATGAAGTATTTTTCAAATCGGGTGTTTTCATATTGCCAGATTTTAGGCATTTATTCGACGAATATTAACTGTTAATACCATTAACGAAGTGCTAACTATTTATTTTTATTCACATCAATAGCTACCTTAGCTTGATTATTTTCAATGAATTTTGGAAATATTTTTCATGTTGACACAGCAATAAAAGTGATTAGAATCCCCCATCTTTAAACTAAACGTTACAAATATCATCAACAAAACGCAACGCGTTTTTTCAGATTATTTCTTGTAAGTTTTTCATTGCTGATAAAGTTTTTGGCTATCCACGCACCCTTTATACAAGGTAATTACCATTTATGATGTCTTACAAAATTGCAGTGATAATGAGTCTTTTACCGTTGTCTGTTTTTGCAGAAGACACGTTCACTCTCGATGACATGACTGTCGAAAAAAGTGTGCCGGCAGGAAATGGTTTAATAAACATACAAGACGTGCCACAAGCCAAAAGTGTAATTTCGCGTAGCGCAATCGAACAAAAAAATACACAAAACAATATTTATCAAGCCGTAGATTTATTACCCGGAATAAATACTTATAGTTATGACGCAACAGGGTTATTTGGTGGTGGATTACGAATGCGCGGCTTTAACAGCGATCAAATTGGCATTAGCGTTGATGGCGTACCGATAGGTGATGCGGGGAATTATACGGTTTATCCTTCTGAATGGGCAGAATTTGAAAATTTAGATGAAATTTCTGTCATGCAAGGTTCAAATCCGATAGACACATCAATGGTAGGGGCAACAGGTGGTTCAATCAGTTTAAAAACCATAAATCCAACAGATTCTATGCGTGTTCGAATGCAACAAAGTTATGGCAGTTACAATGCGTATAAGTCTTTTTTTCGCGCCGACACGGGCTATTTAGCGGATAAATTATTCAAAGCCTCTATATCATTATCAAAAGCTGAAACAGATAAATGGAAAGGTCAAGGTGGTGCAGACCGTGAACATTTAGAAGTCAAAAGTGTTTTGAATTTACCCCAAAATCAGAGCATTACCGCTAGTTTTCTATATAACGAAATGTTCAATCACAATTTTCGCACTCTAACCAAAGCAGAAATTCAAACGTTTGGACAATCAGCAGATTTCGGGACACAAATTCCACAACATTTAGCTGGCATTAACGGTTCCGCACAAATCGAAAAAATTCCTGCAAACCTTTATTACAATTTAAATATCAACCCATTCAAAAATTCTTTAACAACGTTAAAAGGACGTTTTGAATTACTGCCGAAAGTGCATTTGGATGTTGACCCTTATTACATCTATGGTTTTGGTACGGGCGGTAATGAACTTAGAACGCTCTCAGAAAGTAATGCCAGTAATCGATTGGGCGGAGGAATTCGTGACATCAATCATGATGGCGATACATTAGATACCGCAATGGTTTATAGCACAACACTTCTTGAAACCGAACGTCCCGGTGTGACCACCCGTTTGCATAGCCAAATAGCGAATCATTATTTAATGGCGGGATATTGGTTTGAATATGCTCGACAACGCCGTACGCAACCTGCCGTACCCTTCGGTGCAGACGGAAAAAGTGTTGATTCGTGGTTAGAAAATTCGGCATTTTATCTGCAACATCAAGACGGTACGGCGTATATGGCGCGGAATTATGTAACGCTGAATACTTCGCAATCATTTTTCGCACAAGATGACATTCAATTTTTAAATAACACGTTATTGTTATCGTTAGGCTTTCGTTACAGTCAAATTCATCGTGATTTTACTAATTACGCCAGTGATGGTTTTGGCGAAAATGCCAATTACATGATTCAAAAAACTTACGCCGCGCCTTTGCCAAATGTTGGGGTACGTTATCAATTCACCGACACTCAACAAATATTTGTTAATCGCGCAGAAAACTTCAAAGCCCCGTCTGATTTTT
>DALYHZ010000025.1:0-9853 GCA_031970635.1 Methylococcaceae bacterium
AAATACAAACTTGCGCGATCATGACCGCCGCTCAATCCCACTGATGCAATGACATCCCCCGCATTGACCACTTCGCCGACTTTTTTATACAAACTCTGATTAAACGCATACAAACTCATATAACCCTTGCCATGATCGACGATGATAATCAACCCATAACCACGCATCCAATCCGCATAAACGACTTTGCCATCGGTAATACTGTGAATTTCAGTACCTTCATCGGCGGCAATCAATACACCGTCTAATTTTCCTTCTTCTCTTGCACTGCCAAATTTTTGCATTAACTCGCCTTTCACAGGCCACGGTAATTCACCTTTTAATGCGGCGAAATCACCTTGCAATGCTGGGAAATGCTCGGAGTCGAGTGATTTTATCGGCGCAATGGCTATTTCTTTATTTACCGTTGCAATAACTGGCTCTTCATCTGCCAATTTTGGCGCACTAAAAATTGCTTCTTCTTCAGCTTCCAAACGAGCTTTACGCAAAGTGCGTGCTTTATCAATTTCAGAAGTTAAATCACTGTTTGAGGTTTGAAGTGATGAAAGCAGATTTTTCAATGCCGACTCACTGTCTTTTAATCGATTGATTTGTTGTTCATTCGATAGAAAATCAGGTGTAGCATGTTTTAACAATTGCGTACGCTGTTTTTTTAACGACTCAACTGTGTTTTGTTCCAATTTTTTTTGTGTCAAATTTTGTTCAAGTTGTGCGGTTTCAAGCTCATTTTGTTTTTTCAACTGCTCTAAACGTTGCAACGCATCTGTGACATTGTTTAATTGACTCACTCGTCTTGCGTTCAAATAATCATAATAAGCAAGCATACGACTTGATAATATGGGGTCTTGTTGATTTAACAATAACTTCAAACGCTCTTTATGCCCCATTGCGTACATGGTTTTTACTTGACCGGCAAGTTCGTCGTTTTGTTTACTGATTTCTAGCTTTAACGACTCAATTTCAGTATGAATTTTGGTCAGATTTTGTTTTTGATGCACGGTTTGATTTTCCAGTGTTTTTAGCAATGCTGACGTATTACCGTATAACTTATCGAGTTCAGCAAGTTGGTTATTTAACAATACCGATTGTGCTTGTTTATCAGGTGAGATAACTGCATCGTGTGACGTTAAAATCTCAGCATGACTTGTCGTTGTCACGCTAATAATGAAAATGCTTCGCCCAATATATTTAAACAATCGCGTCACAAATCAACTCAACGTAATAGCGATTTACCGCTCATTTCTACGGGGGCAGTAAGTCCTAAAATTGCCAGCATGGTTGGTGCAATATCGGCTAAATTTCCGCCTTCAGCTAATACTCCATCACCTTCAACATAAACAAGTGGTACTAAATTTGTGGTATGTGCTGTATGAGGTTGTCCGGTTGTATCATCGCGCATTTGTTCAATATTGCCATGGTCTGCTGTTACCAACATCCGTCCACCAACAGATTTCAAAGCATCAACAATACATTGCAAAGACTGATCTATCGTTTCCACGGCTTTGACAGCAGCGTCTAAAACGCCAGTATGTCCTACCATATCGCAATTTGCGTAATTACAAATAATCACGTCATGTTTTTCTTCAAGAATATCTTTAACCAAATGATAAGTGACTTCAGGCGCACTCATTTCGGGTTGTAAATCGTATGTTTTAACTTTTGGCGAGGGAACTAATATTCGGTCTTCTCCGGCAAAAGGTTCATCGCGACCACCGTTAAAAAAGAACGTGACATGTGCGTATTTCTCAGTTTCAGCCAAACGCAATTGCGACATACCCAGTTGAGATAAATAATCACCCAAACTGTTTTTAATTTCGGTAGAGGGAAATGCAATCGGATAAGTAAATTTTTCGTGATATTCCGTTAATGTCGCAAAATAACCACGATGTGGCGCGTAGTCTCGTTCAAATTTATCAAATGTCGGCTCAGTAATCGCCTGACTAATTTCTCTAGCTCTGTCTGCGCGAAAATTCATGAACACAATAGAATCATCCAAATCAATCGAAATGGCAGATTCTGGATTTGAGGCAATTAACGTCGGCAAAACAAATTCGTCATCTTCGCCTCGTTCATAAGCTGCATCTAAGCCTGCTTGTGCCGAGCTAGCAAAATGTGGAGCTTGTGCTTTCATGAGCATATCGTAGGCTTGTTTGACGCGCTCCCAACGATTATCCCTGTCCATGGCGTAAAAACGCCCTGCTATCGACGCGATTTGTCCAACGCTAAGTTCAGCCATTTTATTTTCTAAAAACGTAAATGAACTGGTGGCACTTCTTGGCGGTACATCACGTCCATCTAAAAATGCGTGGACATAAATTTTTGTTAAACCGCGTTTTGCCGCTAATTCGAGCATTGCGGCAATTTGCGCTTCGTGACTGTGTACGCCACCCGGTGAGAGTAAGCCTAAAATATGCAATGCTTTTTCTTTATTTTTCGCTTCGTCTACGGCTTGGCATAAAACCGGATTTTCAAAAAAACTGCCATCGGCTATCGCATCGTTTACTTTAGTAAAATCTTGCGGCATATAACGCCCACAGCCAATGTGTAAATGTCCGACTTCAGAATTCCCCATTTGCCCATCTGGCAAACCAACGGCATGACCTGAACAATTCAAATACGTCATCGGATACGTTTTTTGCAATTTATCCCAGCACGGCGTTTTTGCCAGCACAATGGCATTATTTTCAGTCACTGGCGAATAGCCAAAGCCATCAAGGATCAATAAAACTAACGGTTTAATACGTTGTGTCATGATTTTTTTCCTGTTTGAAATAGCCGTAATGGCGAATAGTAAGGTATGATTTCGCATAATCTAGCGTTGTTAGTCGGCATTATAGCAACACACGCCGTCCGTCGTTACTTCAAATTCTTTTTATTCACATCATAATTAAAGCGTACTCATGGATCGTTATCTCGAATTTATTTTAAATCACTATATTTTGTCGCTTGCAATGGCGGTAGTGACATTCTTACTCATACAAGAATTTTTTGATACTGCCTTCAAACGGTTTAATGCGATTTCACCTTTGTTGGCTGTTGCTAAAATCGATGATGCGAATACGGTTGTCATTGATGTACGCGAAGCCCCTGATTTTATTCAAGGTCATATTGAAAATGCTGTAAATGCCCCGTTGAGTAAACTCACAGAGCAACTTCCCGAATTGCAAAAATATAAAAAAAACTTACTGTTAATTACTTGCCAAACTGGCACTCGTGCCGCCGCCGCCGCGAAATTATTAACCAAATCGGGCTTTGAAAACGTATTGATTTTGACCGGCGGCATGAACGCATGGCAAGACGAATACAAATTACCCATTAAAATTACCAGCAAAAATCGAATTTCCGTTTAACTATTTATTCACACAACCTCAATTTTAAAGAGAGAAAATCATGGCAGAAGAAAAACAATTCGCGATTCAAAAGATTTATACCAAAGATATTTCATTTGAAACGCCAAATTCACCACAAGTTTTTGTTGAAGAATGGAAACCTTCCGTAGAATTTAATTTAGCCACCAATGTTCAACAATTAGATGAAAATCTTGCGGAAGTCGCAATCAAATTAACCATTACGGTTAAAAGCGGTGAATTAGTCGCCTATTTGGTTGAAGTCACACAAGCCGGTATTTTCGTTTTAGGTGGTTTCACAGAACAAGAAATGGGCGGTATGGTTGGCAGTTTCTGTCCGAACATTCTATTCCCGTATGCGCGTGAAGTGGTATCTGATTTAGTTGCCAAAGGTGGTTTCCCACAATTTATTCTTGCGCCAGTGAATTTTGATGCGTTATACGCACAACACGTTCAAGCAGAAACACAAGCTCCAAGTTCTGACGCGATTAACTAAGGTTATGACTAACAAAATAGCAGTGCTTGGCGCAGGATCTTGGGGAACAGCATTAGCCATGTTGGCGGCGCGTAATGGTTGCCAAACGCTCTTGTGGGGACATCACCCTGAACATATCGAAACGTTAAAACGCGAACGTGAAAATCGACGTTATTTACCGAATTTACCGTTTAATGAGAATTTGTCATTAACGGCAGATTTAGCCGAAGTTGCTGCGTTCAGTGATTTAATTTTAGTGTCTGTTCCTTCGCACGCATTCAAAGATACGTTGCAAAAATTAAAACCCTTAGTGTCTGAAAACGTAAAAATTGCTTGGGCAACCAAAGGTTTCAATAAAGAAAACGGTGGTTTATTACACGAAATTGTTGCCGAAGTGTTTGGCTCGCAAACACCAGCCGCATTGATTTCAGGACCTAGCTTTGCAAAAGAAGTGGCGGCAGATTTACCAACCGCGATTGCAATTGCTTCAACACAACCTGAGTTTGCCACGCAATTGGCGACCATTATGCACAGCGACCGGTTTCGCGCGTATACCAACAACGATTTAATTGGTGTTGAAGTTGGCGGAGCAGTTAAAAATGTGATGGCAATTGCGGCAGGTATTGCAGATGGCTTAGGTTTTGGCGCAAATACGCGAGCGGCCTTGATTACACGCGGTTTAAACGAAATTATCCGTTTAGGTGTGCAATTGGGCGGCAAACAAGACACATTTATGGGTTTGGCTGGACTGGGCGATTTACTTTTAACTTGCACCGATAACCAATCTCGTAATCGCCGATTCGGTTTAGCATTGGGACAAGGCAAATCGTTTGAACAAGCCAAAGAAGAAATTGGTCAAGAAATTGAAGGCGTTTCAGCCGCTAAACAAACCTTCTTGTTAGCCCAAAAATTCGGCATTGAAATGCCTATTACCGAGCAAACCTATAAAGTGCTTTATGAAGGACTTGCACCGCGTGAAGCAGTACAAAATCTGCTGGCGCGTGAACAAAAAGCAGAATCTTGATATGACTAGAAGCGTGTGAAATTTTTCACACGCTTTTCACTTTCCATTGCCATAGGCAACAATTTCATGAGCAATGCGACTTAATGGCAATTCTTTATTTACCGCGCCTAATTTTACCGCTTCTTTAGGCATGCCATACACTACGCAACTTGCCTCGTCTTGTCCTAGTGTGCGTGCGCCCATATCAGACATTTCTTTTAAACCTCGTGCGCCGTCATCACCCATGCCAGTCATGATGATGCCGAGTGCATTTTTCCCCGCGCATTTAGCCACAGAACGAAACAATACATCCACTGAAGGGCGATGCCGTGTCACAAGTGGACCATCTACAATTTCAACATGATATTGCGCCCCGCTGCGTTTTAGTAACATGTGTTTTCCGCCTTGAGCAATAAGCGCACGTCCAGGTAAAACGCGATCACCGTTTTTGGCTTCGCGCACTTCAATTTGACATAAACCATTCAAACGTGACGCAAATGCGCCAGTAAACTTTTCAGGCATGTGTTGCACAATCACAATGCCAGGACAAACACGCGGCAAAGCAACTAACACGGCTTCTAAGGCTTGTGTGCCACCTGTTGATGTTCCAATCGCTACGATGCGATCCGTTGTTTCTGCCATAGCATGTGAACTTGCAGGAAGAATTGCATCCGCAGTTAATTTTGCTTGCACTGGTATCGCAGTGGCGACTGCACTTAATCGCCGTAAATTAGCATGAGAAGCAGCTTTGACTGCGGCAATTAAATTTTCTGAATCTTCTTGTAAAAATTGTTTAAGCCCCACTTTAGGTTTTGTCACTATACTCACAGCTCCAGCGGCCATGGCTTGCATAGTCGTTTCAGCCCCTTTTTCGGTGAGCGTAGAACAAATGACGACAGGTGTAGGATGTTCATGCATAATTTTTTTTAAAAACGTAATACCATCCATCCGAGGCATTTCTACGTCTAATACGATGACATCTGGCCATTGTATTTGCATTCTGGTCATCGCAAATATTGGGTCAGCAACCGCGCCTATGACTTTAATACTTGGGTCTTTTGACAAACTCGCTGTTAATACTTGTCGCACCACAGCAGAATCATCTACTAATAACACATTGATTTGCCGCAATATAGACTCCTTAAAAATTCGTGAATTTATTTAAGATTTTAAATAAATTGCCGGTTGTACTAAACGCAATTCCGTTGTTACTGAATTTAACGTTTCAGAATGACCAATTAAAAAATATCCGCCAGAACGCAATAATGGTAGCAAACGGGTTATCACCTTCGATTTTGTATCCTGATTAAAATAAATCAAAACATTACGCAAAAATATTATATCAAACAGCCCTAATTTGGGAGGTAAATCCGTGAGATTATGTTGTATGAATTGTACTCGCTCACGTAATTTACGCCCAATGAGTAATTTTCCTTCTTGGCTTCCTGTCCCTTTCAAACAGTAATTTGATAAATAATATTGAGGAATCTCAGATACCCGTTCCATAGAATAAAGTCCCGAACGAGCTTGTTCTAACACTTGTGTATTCAAATCAGAAGCAATCACTTCCCATGGCACAGTACGCCCTAATATCTCATCTAGCAACATTGCAATGCTGTAAGGCTCTTCACCTGTAGAACAAGCCGCACTCCAAATGCGTAATGATTTTCCCGTTTTAGCCGCGAGTAAAATTTGTTGCCGTAAAAAATCGAAATGTTTAGGTTCACGAAAAAAATGCGTTTCGTTAGTGGTTAGCAAATCTACCGCTGTTTGTAATTCAGCTTTGCCATTAGCGGCAGTAATCATGTTGAAATAGTCGCCATAACTGGCAAGACCATGATACGCCAAGCGTTTGGCTAAACGACTGGTCACAAGAGATTTTTTATTTGACGACATACTAATGCCGGCAATGCGAAAAATCAGGTCACAAAATTGCGCATATTCCTTTTCTTTTAACGTTACGCCTAGCATATTATTGACAGGAGGAACGATTATTTTGTTATTCATTTAAATCCGAATTTTAAGTGGATAACCATTTTTCTGGTGTCGCATTATCGTGAAAGTCCTGTACCAACTTGAAGTTCTGAAAACCAAGTGATGAAACGTTCAACATCCCTGCCCTGATAAATTGCGCCGTGTTGTGGGCAAAGCATATCGATTTTCATCGCCGCAACACGTTCGCACCATAAACGTTTAGCTTCCGATGATCCCATCCAACGCTGGTGAAATCCTTTTGCATATTCAATGTGACGGTCAAAATTTTTAACAAATAAATCATTTATGTTGTCAGGCAACATCGCCGCGCCAATATCGCCTGAAAAAAATAATCTTGCCTGTTCATCATATAAATGAAAATTACCCGAAGAATGCAGGTAATGAGCGGGGATCGCTTGAAGGTGTAGTTGTCCGACAGTAATGGGCATACCCTCGTCTGGCATACCTATAAATGTTTGATCTGTGCCGCCAAAATGTGGAACAAATGTTGTCCATAGCTGGCTAAGATAACACTTAAGTTCTGGATTAAAATTTAACCACAATGACAAAGATGAAATAATATCGGGGTCTTGATGAGACGCAAATAACGCTCCGATTTTGGCAGGGTCAAACGCTTCACAAATTGCCGCAAATACTTTTGGAAAAATTTCTGAGCCACCAGGGTCAGTGAGTAACGCGGTTGTACCATCGGTAATTAAATATTCGTTAGTATCAATTAGATAATTTGGTTTTTCTGGATCACGGGCGATAGCAATCCATTGATGATGCCCCGACTGATAAATAATTGTCGCTTTTTTCATTTTGAATAAGTTGTGTTTCTAATTTTTTAATTTGTATAACAATATCGCTAACCACATCTTCTACGCCTTGTGCAACTTGACGTAATACAGATGTCATTTCAGCACCATGAGAGGCTTCAATACTTGCCGAGCGGGCAATAACTAATCCTGTCGCACATTGTTTTGCCGTGCGTCTTATTGCTTTTTTCAACGCCTGTTGAAGTTCAAAAATAAGACGTTCCATTTCATCTACCTCGTTTTGACTACGTTCACACGCGCAAGTAACACGAGTTTGAGCCAATTCACCATAAGAACTGGCTTGCTTGAGAAATTCAACATTACGCACCCGATGACATTTATTAGCCGTAATGACCACTTGTTGATAAATCAAGGCAGATAGTTCTTGCATTGCATGCGTTATTTTTTCGCTAAATGTGCGTAATTCCCGTGCGACGACATTGAATCCTACTGCATTAACACCGGTTTTTCTTGCAACTAAAATTGCATTGGTCGCGGTTAAACTGATATTTTCTGCGGTATGAACAATGCCTTTGATGTTTTTATTGATTTGAGCAATGGCTTGCAATTCATTCATATCGAATGGGGTAGTTCTGTTGTAACATGTGAACGCGCTGAGACTAATGCCGCCATATCATCCATAGATAGGACAAACTGAATATTTAAAATAATGACAAATTTGCCATCAATTTTTCCCATGCCTGCAATAAAGTCTGTACGAATATTTGCGCCAAATGCAGGTGCTGGTTCAATTTCACTTGCAGGTATTTCTAACACTGCATTCACGGCATCGACCATCACACCAACACTGTGTGTTTCCTCATCCATTTCAACTTCAACAATAATAATGCAATTGCGTCTCCCTATCGCCGTAGATGTTTTACCAAATCGAGCACTTAGATCAATCACCGGCACTACGGCACCGCGTAAGTTAATTACGCCTCGAATAAATTCTGGCATTCGAGGCACTTCTGTTAATTGCCCATATTGAATAATCTCTTTAATACGTTGTATGTTAATAGCATAAGACTCACCCGTTAGCATAAACGTAAGATATTGTTGTTCACCCAAATTCGATGCGATATTAGAAGAAGGTGAGTGTGCGGGTGTTGTATTTGTCATACCTCCTCCTAAAAATGTACAAATTCATTTTCATCATGAACATGTTTTGATGTGGACATCGTTGCTTTTTTTACAGGGGATTTGCGAGTAACGTTAGAAACGCTTGTTGCACCTTCCACGATGAAAAATGACATTAACTCTTGCAATTGTGCGGCTTGTGCGCTCATTTGTTCAGACGTTGCGGCTAATTCTTCTGATGATGCGGCATTTTGTTGTGTGACTTGATTAAGTTGATTTACAGCAACATTGATTTGATTGACCCCTGTCGATTGTTCTTCAGATGCGGCTGTAATTTCTTGTACCAAATCAGACGTTTTTTTAATGGAAGGAACAATGGTATCGAGCAATTTACCTGCACTTTCAGCCATATCAACGCTACCTTCTGCTAATTCACTGATTTCTTGGGCGGCAATTTGACTGCGTTCGGCTAATTTACGCACTTCAGCCGCGACAACCGCAAAGCCTTTACCATGTTCTCCCGCTCTGGCGGCTTCGATTGCGGCGTTTAATGCTAATAAATTGGTTTGATAAGCAATATCATCGATGATGCCAATTTTTCCGGCGATACTTTTCATCGCACTAACCGTTTCTTTAACAGCTTCACCGCCGCGTACAGCTTCGCTACTGGCTTGCGTTGCCATACCATCTGTTACTTTAGCATTTTCGGTATTTTGGTTAATTGACGCAGACATTTCTTCGATGGATGCGCTGGTTTCTTCAACGCTTGCCGCTTGTTCGGCAGAGGCTTGACTCATGTTTTGAGCGGTTGCACTGACTTCTTCTGATGCTGAGGCAATATTGGATGCTGCACTATTCACTTCGCTGATAACTTGCGAAAGTTTTTCAAGCGTATTGTTGACGGTGTCTTTGAAATCTTTTAACTGTCCTTTATAGTCACCTTTGACTGTTTTAGTCAGATCACCTTTTTCCATTTCTTTAAGAACATCAACAGCTTCATTCACAGGTAAAACAATACCATCTATAATTTGGTTGACACCTACCACTAATTCATTCCAACCACCTTGAAATTGGGTCGCATTAGCCCGTTTATTAAGGTCTCCACTCGCTGCCCCATCAATCAGTGCGCCGGTTTCTTTGAGCAAATCGCCCATCA
>DALYHZ010000025.1:9953-16039 GCA_031970635.1 Methylococcaceae bacterium
TTTTGACCAAGGTATTCAAATTATTGCGAATCACCAAATATTCGCCTTTGTAATCGGTGGTAATTTGCGCGGGAATGATGCCGCTCGCGATTTGGTTAATGTAATCGGACGTTACTTTCATCGGTTCGGCGATATTTTTTACGGTGTCATTCACCCCGATTACCAATTGTTTCCAGCCGCCTTGGAACATGTCCGCATTTGCCCGTTTATCTAATTCGCCCACTGCCGCGCCTTGAATCAGAATGTCGGTTTCTTTGAGCAAATCGCCCATCATTTTGACCAAGGTATTCAAATTATTGCGAATCACCAAATATTCGCCTTTGTAATCAGTGGTAATTGGCGCGGGAATGATGCCGCTGGCGATTTGGTTAATATAATCGGACGTTACTTTCAAAGGATCTGCAACGTTCACAAACGCATCATTAAAACCTTTAATCAATTGATTCCAACCGCCTTGAAAAGACGTAGCATCGGCACGTTTATCGAGTGCGCCCACTGCCGCCGCTTGAATCACGACATTGGTTTGTTCTAATAAGCCGTTTGCTGTTTGGATTAAGCCGTTCAAATTGTTGCGAATGACCAAATATTCGCCTTTGTAATCGGTCGTAATTGGCGCAGGAATATCGCCTTTGGAAATCAGCTCGATATAATTCGAGGTCACTTTCAAGGGAGCGACGATAGCATCAAGAATGGCGTTGATTTCTTTACAAGTTGTTTTTAAACCACCTTCTTGAAACGAATCCAGTGTAATACGTTCGTCTAACTTACCATTGACAACATTATTTAAAATTGAACTCATCTCTTTTCTGAAGAGCGTTTCACTGGTGTACTGTTTTATATTTTTATCTTGTAATTTTTTCAAAATTCGCAAAATAGGTGTTAGCGTATCTGCCCCAGAAGTTGAAATTGGCGTATCGAAATCACCCTCTATGATGTTTTCAATGATTTTTACAATCTCATCGATTTGTTCTTGTTTTATTTTGCTGCCAAAAAATCCCACTTCGTTCCCCTTAAATGATTTTTAAATTTAAATTAAGTCCTGATTTAATAAACACAGTGATTTATTTCGACAAAAAGGTTGCCGTTCCTTCTGCTTTTTCATGTTCAATTTGATTCATCAGACCAGGAATATCGACAATCAATGCCACTTCGCCACTTCCAAGAATGGTAAATCCGCCAATACTTTTTTCACCGGCAAACAATTTACCTAACGGCTTAATAACGGTTTGAAATTCGCCCATCAATTTGTCTACAACTAATCCTGCCTTATGTTCGCCATAACGCACCACGACAACATTTTCACGATGTACCCTGCCGCCTTTCGTATCAAAATATTCACTTAAACGCCGGTATGGCAGCACTTCGCCACGCAAATTAAGGTATTGCCCTTCTTTTGCATCGCTAGTCCAAGCGTTTAATTCAATACATTCGACAACCATATCAAGTGGTATAACAAAAATAGTTTCACCAACAGCAACCATAAAACCATCGATAATGGCCAAAGTAAGTGGCAATCGAATTCGAATGGTACTGCCTTGCCCTTCGACGCTATCCAGATCCACTGTACCGCGTAACGCTTCAATATTTCGCCGCACCACGTCCATGCCCACACCGCGACCAGACAAATTACTAACCGTATCCGCTGTTGAAAATCCAGCTTCGAAAATGAGATTGTAAATTTCTTTGTCGGTTAAATTTGCACCTTCGGAAACTAAGCCGCGTTCGACAGCTTTACTCAATATTTTTTCTTTATTTAAGCCGCCGCCATCATCGGTAACTTCAATAACAATACTGCCAGCATCATGATAAGCGTTCAGTTTTAGTGTGCCTTTTATCGGTTTATTTCGCGCGATGCGAATGTCGGCGGATTCGATGCCATGATCGATGGAATTACGAACAAGATGCGTGAGCGGATCGCCAATTTTTTCGACGACAGTTTTATCGAGTTCGGTTTCTGCACCGCTAATGATTAAATCAATGTCTTTGCCTAATTCTTTGCTGACATCACGCACGACACGTTGGAAGCGATTGAATGTGCCACCAATTTGTACCATTCTCAGTGCTAATGCAGAATCGCGAACTTCCTCGACTAATCGAGAAAGGGTTGCGGTAGATTCGATTAAATCTGCCATTTTTGCACGCCGCGCAATTAAATTTGTGCCAGCCCCTGCAATAATCAATTCCCCCACTAAATTGATAAGTTCATCGAGTTTTTCGGCATCGACACGAATGAGGCTATTTTCTGATTTTTTGTTTTCTTTAACTTGTTGTTGTTTTTCCAGAGCGGCCTTAACAACTGGTGGACTGACGATTTGTTTTTCAACTAACACTTCGCCAATAGGTCGTCGTAATTCATCCTCTTGTTGTTCAGATTGAATACGCAAAATATTCCCAAGTTCTTCGGGCGTTAAAGTGCCGCATTGAATCAGAATTTCACCTAAACGCATTTCTTGTTCAGGCAATGCTTGAATTAAACGTTTATATTCAGCCGTTTTGCTATGAGGCGGCAAAATGAAAAGCGTGCAATCATCGCGGACAAAATTAAAAACATTTTCAATCGTTAATTTGTCAGCATCACTTTGAAAGCTAATTTCAAATCCTAAATAACATGATTCAGGGTCTATTTCATCAGCAGGTGGAATTTTATCGGTTAACGTCACCAATTTAATGATACGTCCTAGCGTATTTAGACAACGGATAAAAGAAAAAGGATCCATTCCATTTCTAAAAACATCTTGACCAAAACGCAAAGACAAATGCCAATAATCCGTCTCTGCACCGTCATTTGTTTCATTAATTTCTGTTGCGCTACAGTGCGTTTCAATAACAGATAATTCCTCTGTCAAATGTGCCAATGCCTCGCCACTTAAATACGTTTCTAACCGTGAAACTAAACGTTTACTGCAATTCGCAATTTCATCAGCAGGATGCTTATCTTCAATTACATGCTCAACTAATCTACCTAAATGATCTCGTACTTCGATGAATAACGCGGCTAATGTCGAATCAAAAATAATTTCGCCACTGCGCGCTTTATCTAAAACACTTTCAGCAACATGCGTAAAATTAACAATAGGTTCAAGTCCAAATAAACCGGCTGAACCTTTAATGGTGTGCGCGGCACGAAAAATAGCGTTAATAACTTCAGGATCTTTAGGGTCGCGCTCTATCACTAGAAGTGCTTCTTCCATTTGTTCGAGTAATTCGCCACACTCTACAACAAAGGTTTGTAAATACTCGTCTGGAATCATGTCACATCACTCCTTTTTGTTGACAACGAATCATCAAAAAAATCACTCAAGCCAGCTAAATTCAAAATATCTAATACTACTGGTGTGCATCCTGTGATTCGTAAAACTCGACCTAATGCCGTGGCACCTTGTTTTGCCATAATTAGTAGTTGCAATCCTGCCGCATCAAACTCATCTACAGCAGATAAATCCAGCTCTAACTCCTCATTCGTCAATAATCCGGCTAACAAAGTGTCTTTCATTGCCGCAGCGGTATAAATATTTAATTCACCTTCGATAACGATGCGGTCGTTTTGCTGTTTATCTGCCATAAATTTATCCGCCCTAATCTTTATGCCAAAATCAATTGTGAAACAGCGGCAAGTAAATGTGGTGGTTGGAAAGGTTTGACTATCCAAGCCTTAACGCCTGCGGCTTTACCTTCATTCATTTTTGATTCTTGCGTTTCGGTTGTTAACATAATGATGGGGGTAAATTTGTAAGCGGCTAACTGTTTTGCTTTTTTAACAAATGTCAGCCCATCCATATTAGGCATGTTTACATCGCTAATGATTAAGTGAATTTTTTTGCCATCCAATTTAGTTAATGCGTCTTGTCCATCGATGGCCGTGATAACATCGTAACCTTCACGTTTTAAAGTGGTTGTCATGACTTGTCTTACGGATGCGGAATCTTCTACAAATAAAATTGTTTTTGCCATTATTTCTTCCTCAAAAAAATGTGATGCCAGTCTGGCTGGTATTGATGCTTTTCACACCTGTGTGTGACGCGAGTTGGTCTTCCATTGTGTAGGTTTTAGTCAGTTCGTCTAACCACTGCTCGGCATCTATTTTAATTAACGAACCATCACTTTCATTTAAATGTTGCTCTAATTTATTTAAATCATTGCAAACCAGTGTCAGAATCTGACTTACTCGGTCTTGGAATTGCAGGTCAACAAATACGTCTGATATTTCATTATTTATCGCGGCGTTTTCTGAACGTAACAATTCTGCCGAATCATGTAATTCAGCCGCTGTTTGAGCAAAATGTCCTAGTACAGCAGAAATAATATGTTCTGCTTTATCCAATGTTTCTTTGTCTTGTTTAGAAAAGCGTTGAGATAGAATTAACGTGTCTTCAATTGCTTCATTTACTGAACCAATGGTGCCGTTAATTTGTTTTCCGATACCACCTGATAAACGGGCTAATTTACGCACTTCATCAGCAACGACTGAAAAACCATGTCCAGCATCGCCAGCTCGTGCTGATTGGATTGCGGCATTGAGTGCCAATAAATTGGTTTGGTTGGCGATATTACTCACTTCTAACGCCATGCCACTGAGTTGTTCAGTAAATCCAGATAAACCTTCAATAGAGCGTAATAACTTTTCTTTTTCCCCCAACGATTCGCTAAGTGCTTCTGTAATAGAACTTAATTCGAGTTGACTATGTTTGAGTAAATGAACAATGCCACTTTCTGATTGTTCATCACCTTCAACTGTGCCTTGAGATGCAATAATTGCGGCATCAAGCCGTTGAGATAAGGCATCAAAACGTTGGGCTAAATTTGCAATTGATTCTTCGGTATGTGTGCGTGCCATTTCGATTTGATTTGACCAAATGGGTAACACTTTTTGACATAATGGCGTTAATCCGGTGATTTGTTGTTCTTGAAAACCGATAGTCATGATGGGATTTTCAAGACCCGCTATTAGATCATCAAAACGCACCACTAATGCACTAATGCGTTTTTCCATCGCAATATTTTCATCGACTTTTTCCGAATCTTGTTTACCTAAACGTTTGGACAAAGCATCGAAACATTGTTCTAAATCTGTAATAAGTGTTCGCAGAGTCGTATTTTCTGTTTCAACCTTTTCATTACGAAGACGTAACAAAGAGTCGTTATATTCTTGCTCTAATGTTTTTATTTTTTGCTCATTGTTTTCGTTGATATTCTTAAGCAAATCTCGCCGAACAACTTGTAATGCCATTTGATAACGGTTTTGCGTCCAAAACCACAAAGCGACAGTGATAGCAATGAAGACTACCGCCATAATTAAACCGTTTAGTGCAAAATAATTCGAAATGATAAGAGCTAACGAACCAAATCCACCAGATACGATTAAGGGAAAGGTCAATCCATAATCATTTTGATAAAATTTCATCAGTTTTTTCCTAAATTTTTATACCGTTTAGCAAGCGTGAAGAGATGTCATAAATGCGATATGTCTATCGCGTTTATGGTTTTAAACTCTATGCGCGATAAATAAATATTTTTAAAATTTTGAAAAGTTTAAAAAACAATTGTGTTGAAAAAACCATAATTTTAAAAGTAATTACAAAGCAATCATTCTCTCGTTTCTAAATATTTGTTTTTCTATCGGTCCGATTTTTATGCACTTTAATTACGTTTGATATTTTAGATACTTGCGAGGCATTTTAATGACACTTTTTTTTAAATGACACCAAGCCAGACTGGTTATTTTCCATTTTCAGACTGTGTGCGTTTTAAAGTAAGTTCCTATGAAATAGCCATAAGCATTTATTTTTACTCAAAAACACAAAATAAATAAAAAAGCGCGTAAAAAAAGGATTTTTACGCGCTTTTTCTTGGTATGTGATGCGTCTTCAACACGAATTCATCACAATTTAGATAATTTAAGATTTTGAGTAGATAGCCGGTTGTAACAAATGCACATCGTTAGAAACGCCATGCAATGATTCAGAATGTCCCACAAAAAAATCCCCGCCCGAATTCAATAGTGGGAGTAAACGAGAGACAACTTTCGTTTTGGTTTCTTGATTAAAATAAATTAAAACATTACGCAAAAATATCATGTCAAATTGCCC
>DALYHZ010000026.1:0-5879 GCA_031970635.1 Methylococcaceae bacterium
TTTTTAAAGCAGTCATCGCATCAGCCGGTACAAATTCAGCATCACGGTGTAATTTTATTTTTTGCGGATTCGGTACAACGTAAATAATTGCCACAATAGCAAGAAAGGTTAAAAAAGCCGTTGTCCAAAATACGCCATGCACACCTCCAAATGTAGCGGCTATAATTGGTCCTGCCACAATACCTGCACCAAATGACATGCCAATACTTACGCCAATTGTTGCCATCGCTTTAGTGCGATGCACTTCCTGCGTTAAATCTGCTACCAATGCCATAATAACAGCTGAAATTGCCCCCGCACCTTGTAACGCTCTACCAATTAACACGCCATAAATATCCGTTGATAACGCAGCAATGACGCTACCTGCTAAAAATAAAATCAAGCCAATAACAATCAACTTTTTACGACCAAATTTGTCTGACATTAAACCAAATGGAATTTGCAACGCCACTTGTGGCAAGCCATAAATACTCATTGCCAATCCAATCAACGCGGGGGTTGCACCTTCTAATTGTTCGGCAAACAGCGATAATACGGGCAAAATCATAAATAGCCCCAACATTCTCAAAGCATAAATTCCTGCCAATGAGCTGATGGCTCGTTTTTCTGAAGAAGTCATTGCACTCGTAATATCTTGGACATTGGTCACAGTGGGTTGCTCCGTTTATTAAGTGAAAATTAAAAGTAAAAATTACGCGCCAATTTTTGTAAAGGTTGCAGTGCAGTTGTTGTTACTGCTTTTACTGTTGATATTGGTGCTATCTGCTTTTTTCGTATTAAGTAGAAATGGTGTTGTTGTGCCTGAACAATCACCTGACCACCCTTGAAATTGATAACCTTTACCGGCAGTAGCAACCAATGAAATATTTTCACCAACAGGTTTTTTCAATGCAGGACATGTTTTGCTTGTCGTGCTTGATGAATTAACGCAATTAAAGTTTTTTGCAACAGTGGTCACACTACCAAGCCCGTTGATAGTGACACGGTTTATTGAATTAACCGTATCGACAACATTGCTGGTGTAAACATTTTCAATGTAGATTTTTCTTAAACAAAAATTTAAACCACAACTAACTAAACTATCATTAGCATAAGGTACATTGCCAAATACGGTAGGATAAGCATTTATTTTACTGACAATATCCATCCCTGAAATAACATGCGCAAACACAGTAAAACTCGATGCACCACTAAGCACCTTTGTATTATCTTTCATGTTAATAAAAAATTCTGATGTAGCGGAATGATCGTCTGTAACATTGTTTGGTGCAGCAAGTGCCATCGACACAGAACCTGCAGTCAGCAATAATCCATTATTTGCCTCACTGGGAATTGTTGGGTTTCGCGGCTTAGATGCCATTGATACAACGTCAAATCCCCCGCCTTGTACAACAAAATCTTTTATCGAGCGATGAAAAATCGTATTTTTATAAAAACCACTTGTCGCATAATCTAAAAAGTTTTTTGAGGTAATCGGTGCTTTATCAAGTTCTAATTGGAATGTAATGGTTCCTAAATTTGTTTGCATTTCAACAATCGAAGGTTGTGTATCCGTTGCTGCATAAACAGAAGTCATACTCGCGAAAGCAAGTGATAATGAAGAAATGAGAGTACGCATTTTTTTAATATTTCCTAAATGTTAAAGTTAATAATTGAAAGCCATTTGGCAAACTGTATATGCGATTGCCACGCCAGAATTATCACTATCTTATCTATATGATATTTAAATATTTTTAATTTTAAAAATTAAAAATAAATGTCGAAGTGGTGCAAATCCACCAGATACCACGTTTTTTTTAAACCAATCTATTTAACGCAACACTCGACTTTTTAATGAAAAAAAGCCGAATATTGCATACAGACAGTTAAGACAATTTTTTATATTTTAAACGACGTGGCGCATCCGCATCTGTGCCTAAACGACGGTGACGGTCTGCTTCATAATCTTCATAATTACCTTCAAACCAAACGACTTGACTATCGCCTTCAAACGCTAAAATGTGCGTTGCAATACGATCTAAGAACCAACGATCATGCGAAATCACCACCGCGCAACCAGGGAAGTTTTCAATCGCTTCTTCTAAGGCACGCAACGTTTCAACGTCTAAATCATTCGTCGGTTCGTCGAGTAATAAAACGTTGCCGCCGATTTTGAGCAATTTCGCCAAATGTACTCGATTTCGCTCACCGCCTGACAAATCACCGATGAATTTTTGTTGGTCGCCGCCTTTGAAATTGAATCGCCCTAAATAAGCACGTGAAGGCGTTTGATAATTGCCAACCGTTACCATATCTAAGCCTTCTGAAACTTCTTCAAACACGGTTTTTTTCGCGTCCATGTCATCGCGCATTTGGTCAACGTAAGCAAGTTTTACGGTCTCGCCCATTTTTAACTCGCCAGAATCAGGTTGTTCAAAGCCTGCCATGATACGGAATAACGTCGTTTTACCTGCACCGTTCGCACCGATAATCCCAACAATGCCACCAGGTGGTAATTTGAAACTCAAATCACTAAATAACAATTTATCGCCAAAGGATTTTGAAATGCCGTTCGCTTCGATAACGACATCACCCAATCTAGGACCGGGTGGAATGTAAATCTCGCGCGTTTCATTGCGTTTTTGTGTTTCGGCTGACGATAATTCTTCAAAACGTGCCAAACGCGCTTTGCTTTTTGCGTGACGACCTTTTGCACCAGAACGCACCCATTCAAGCTCTCCTTTCATTGCTTTTTGACGCGCAGATTCTTGTTTTTCTTCTAGCAGTAAACGCGCACTTTTTTGGTCGAGCCAGCTTGAATAATTGCCTTCCCAAGGAATGCCAGAGCCACGGTCGAGTTCTAAAATCCAGCCGGCAACGTTGTCTAAGAAATAACGGTCATGCGTGACAGCAACGACAGTGCCTGTGTAATCGTGTAAAAAGCGTTCCAGCCATGCAACCGATTCAGCGTCTAAATGGTTAGTCGGTTCGTCGAGAAGCAACATATCAGGATTTGAAAGCAGCAACCGACACAACGCCACACGACGTTTTTCACCACCAGATAATTTCGTGACATCCGCATCCCACTCAGGCAAACGAAGTGCATCAGCAGCAACTTCTAATTTGCGGTCTAAATTGTGACCGTCGCAAGCGTTAATAATGTCTTCTAAGCGGGCTTGCTCTGCGGCAAGTTTGTCGAAATCAGCATCTTCTGCGGCGTAATCCAAATAAACTTGGTCGAGTTTTGCGAGTGCTTCTTTAATTTCTGCAACCGCTTCTTCGATATTACCGCGAACGGTTTTATTTGGGTCGAGTTGCGGTTCTTGTGGCAAATAACCGATGTTAATGCCTTTGAGCGGAATCGCTTCGCCTTCTATTTCCTTATCTAAACCCGCCATGATTTTAAGTAACGTCGATTTACCCGAGCCGTTTAGACCTAAAACACCAATCTTTGCGCCTGGGAAAAAAGACAATGAAATGTCTTTGAGAATATATTTTTTAGGCGGAACAATTTTGCCCACCCGATTCATAGAATAAATGTATTGAGCCATCGTTTTTTTAAGGGTTTAAAGTGAAAGTTCGAGAAGAAGTATAACAAATTTCGTTTAATTCGCCGCCTGCTCAAGTTTGCTGTGTCGTTTGGAATAAACAAAATAAAACACCAAACCTATCGCTAACCAAATCAAAAATCGCCACCATGTTTGGGCAGGTAAAAACGCCATTAACGCGCCACATAAAATTATGCCTAAGGCGGGAAAGAACGGACTGAGTGGACTACGAAATGGACGTGGTAAATTCGGGTGCATGAACCGCAACACGATGACACCAAGACAAACTAAAACAAAGGCGGCTAACGTACCAATATTGACTAATTCTGCCAAATCAGCCAACGAAATAAGTCCAGCAATAATTGCCATAATCACGCCACATATCACAATCACACGAACAGGCGTTTGCGTTTTTTTATGCACATCATTAAAAAATTCAGGCAATAATCCGTCGCGTGCCATCGCAAAAATGACCCGCGTCAAACCGTAATAAAGCACTAACATTACCGTCGTTAAACCAGCAATTACACCAGTGGCAACTAACGCGGATGCCCAATTAAATCCAAGTAATTGCAACGCATGGGCAACAGGTGATGCCACATTCAAATCACTGTAATGCACAACGCCTGTCAATAAACCAGAAACTAAAATATAAATCGTCGTGCAGAAAATTAGCGAAACAACAATGCCAAACGGTAAATCTTTTTGTGGATTTTGGGCTTCTTCTGCGGCAGTTGAAACGGCATCGAATCCTACATAGGCAAAAAAAACAATCGATGCGCCTGCAAAAACACCAATGGTTTTGCCATCAGGTAATGTTTGAAACCAACCGAATGGCATAAAAGGATGCCAATTTTCGGGATGCACATTAAAAATTGCCAGCGTGATGAATACGATAATCGTGACCAATTTTACACAAACCATGAGGTTATTGATTTTCGCGCTGTGTTTTACACCAAGAATTAACAGTCCCATCAAAAGCAAAATAATTAACGAGGCGGGCAAATTGATTAGCCCGCCTAATTTGGGAGCTTTGGTTAAAGCCTCAGGTAATGCAAAACCAAGTGCTGACAACGCATTATTAAAATATCCCGCCCAACCGTTAGCCACTGCCGCAACTGAGATGGCATATTCGAGTAATAAATCCCAACCAATCATCCAAGCAATCAATTCACCAAACGCCGCATAACTATAACCATAAGCACTTCCACACCCGCCAACTAACGCGGCTAATTCTGCATAAGATAACGCCGCAAATGCACAAGCTAGCCCTGCGACAATAAACGATAAAACCACCGCAGGTCCTGCTTGCGTTGCCGCCGCAATACCGGTTAAGACAAAAATACCTGTGCCGATAATCGCGCCCACACCTAGAAAAGTTAAATCCCATTTTGATAAACAGTTTTTAAGCTCGCTCCCTGTGTTTTCACCGTCAGACGTAATCGTTTTGGTGCGAAAAAGTTGTTGCATCATGAAATATCTCGAAATGATTGAAAGCTAGTGACAGTAAATTTTTATTATTCTTGTGGTGTAGGGGGCATTTGTGGAAATTTGGGCAAATCCGGATTCATAAAATCCCAATGTTGTGCGCTATCTGTATAAATATCTGCACTTGGATGAAATAGCGAAGGATTATCAAGCGTGCCGGCACGAATCGCCATCAAATTTGGTCTTAATTCTACTTTTCCAAACATTTGTGAGCCGCACGTTGGACAAAAACCACGACTAATCGCACGGCCACTGTCTGCTTTTGCATCGTAAAACTTCACTTCGCCAGTTATAGTCAATGTGTCTTTAGGAACGAAAAGCACAGGAAAATAACCACTTCCTGAAATACGCTGACAATCACGGCAATGACAATTTAATGCCAACACAGGTTCGGACGAACTTTCATAACGTGTAGCACCACAAAGACAACCGCCTGTAAAAACTGTAGACATAAAACCTCCACTTTTGATTTCAAATAAATAATAAACACACCGCTAAAATCGTTTCCCACGCATCGCCGGATTCTTGACCTTTAGCTTGCCTATCGGCTTTTGCGCTGAGTTTTAATACATCAAATAATTTATCATGTGATAATCGTTTAAGTGCTTTATCCACTAAGGCAATACGCTTATCCCAAATTTGATTTGCTCGAAAAATAGAATCTTTACTTTGTCCGTTTGCGAGTGCGAGTTTGATTTTGCACAACGTGCGAGCTTCGCGCATCAATGCCCAAAGCACCACTGGTGCAGCAATACCCTCAGCTTGCAAACCGGCTAACACTTTGAAAATTCGATTAACATTTGCAGCTAAAATCGCGTCAATCAATTTAAACACGTCATAACGTGAACTATCTGCTACCGCATC